>NZ_JBDOPO010000107.1:0-16043 GCF_039830215.1 Rubritalea sp.
GCAGGTTGCTTCATGCCTCATGCTCCGCAAGCCTGAGAACCAAGGCAAGATTGGTTACTTCATGAGCGCGGACAAAGTCAAATGGCGTCACCCAGTACTCCCTGGCGACACCCTCTTCATCGAAGCTGAGATCATCAAGACTCGCCGCAACATCGGCTTTGCAAGCTGCCGCTGCGTCGTCAATGGTGAAGTTGTTTCCTCAGGCGAGCTCAAGTTCGCTCTAATTGACGAGTAAGCTCAAAACTATTACACTCCAAAAAGGCTAATTACCTCTCCGGTAATTGGCCCTTTTTCGCTCATCCAGACTGATTACTGGGTAAAAATGTTTCTCCTTTTAAGTTTCTGTCTAGTGAGCATGACTGGATATTTAGGACTGGTTACTAAATCAAAATAAGCTAAGCAACCAATGAAAATATGGTGCACAGTTGATATAGCCTCGTTATTTGCGAGATATTTTTACACAGACAAATAGAAACAAAAAAGACATTTAGGGTTCAGCTATTCAAGCAGGCTCTTAAGGCCATCGAAAAAGCTTTCAGTCTCTTCCTCCGTCGCTTCCGCACCCATTATGTCGTCATAATCTAGCTCAATAATATCCTTAAATGAGAGTTCCTTAAGGAAAATACTCGGCTCACAACTGACACGGTCGCCGTACTTTGTGCGCCAAGCACAATAGGACATTGTGAATTCATCTTGGGCTCTTGTTATACCCACATAGAGGAGCCGTCTTTCTTCATCAGTCGTCCCCTCATCGAGTGAACGCTTGTGGGGTAGGATACCATTTTCAAGGCCCACTAGATAGACGAGTGGGAATTCTAGTCCCTTGGAGGCGTGCAGCGTGATCATGCAGACCCCCTTTTGCTTCTCGATATCGTCATCCTTGTCGGATTGGAGCGCCATGTGATCCAAGAACTTTTGAAGCGTGCGTTTCTTCGTGGTGGCGTGTGCTAGATCTGAGCGCAGGTCATTGATACCTTCTGAGCGCTGTTTCTTCTCATTCTCAGTCTTACAGTGGCGGTGCATCCATTCTTGGTAACCAATATCTTGGATAAACTCATGGAAAACAGTTCCCATACATTCCTCACCACTGGCAAAGCGTTCGTGGTATTTGAGTATGATTTCAACGAAAGTATTCACGCTGTTCCGCACCTTTGTACTGAGCTGATTCAAGACCTCATCAACGCCCATTGCCTCCCATATGCTGCATTCGCGTTCTCGGCTGCATTCTGTGATGAGCAAGGCTGAGCCTTGGCCGATTCCTCGTGGCGGTGCATTCAAGATACGGAGCAAAGGAACGTCTGAAATTGGGCTATTGAGCACCTGAAGGTAGGCGACACAGTCTCGCACCTCTTTGCGGTCAAAGAAACTTTGAGAACCAACCACCCGGTACGGGATCTTCATATCACGCATTGCTATCTCAAGGTTGCGGCTTTGGGCGTTAGTGCGAAAAAGAATAGCAAAATCTTCCCAAGGAGTCTTTTCTATAGCATTGCGCTCATGCATTTCCTCTGCGATAAACTCAGCTTCTTCCTCATCACCAGGCATGGTGATGAGGCGTAATGGTTTACCACCAGGATTGAATGGTTTAAGTTCTTTCTCGCGACGGCCATAGTTGTGTTTGATCAACGAGTTTGCTGTGTTCAGAACCGCTGCTGAACTTCGATAGTTTACCTCGAGTAGAATCACTTTAGGGTTTGGGAAAAAGCGCTCGAACTGCAAAATGTTTGTCACATCCGCTCCGCGCCAGCCATAGATACTTTGGTCGTCATCACCTACCACACAGACATTGAAGGGTTTTCCAACGAGTTGCTGCAGAAGCTTCATCTGAAGGCCATTGGTGTCTTGAAACTCGTCCACTGTGATGTGGGTGTATTTCTTGCGGATCGTCTCACGCACATCCGAGTGCTCACGGAGGAGCTTTTCCGCCAGTAGCAAGAGATCATCAAAATCCACAGCATTTTGAGCTCGCAGTTCGTTATTGTAGGCAAGCGCAATGGCGCCCACTAAATCATCGGCCTGGTCTTCAGCTGGAATTCCTGCGTTTTTATTATTTGAAATGAGGCTGATGACGTCGTTGGCATCGAGGTTGATGTCTTTCCCTCCCTTGCGGATAATCAACTGCTTGATCATGCCCATCTGGTCTTGGCCAGAATAAATGGTGAAATTCTTTTTGTAACCCAGTTTCTCAATTCCTTCACGGAGGATTCGCACACAAAGCGAGTGAAAGGTACACACGGTGATCACCTCTCCAGCTTCCTTAGAAACCATGCCGCAGACGCGCTCTTTCATCTCCACTGCTGACTTATTGGTGAATGTCACAGCGAGGATGTTCTCAGGAAGGACACCGCGCTGAAGCATATTGGCGATACGACACGTCACTGTGCGTGTTTTGCCCGTACCTGCACCAGCGAGAATAAGCACTGGCCCGTCGAGCGAGTTTACAGCCTCGCGCTGCGCGTCGTTGAGACTGGAAAGAGAGAATCCTGTAGACATATGGCCTCGATGGAAGACCTCATTGACTAGCGTGTCAAATAGCGATTAGTCACTTCAACGTCTTTTGTGACTTGAGACCCAATTTATTGTCTTTGCCTACAAATACTCCCTCAAACACCACCGCACTGGATCGGTCGAGTAGGTAGCCGAACTCACCATTGTTGATACAATCACTATTCCTCCATTCAATATGGTTGGCACGCTGAGCGATAAGGCCGGAGAATCGATTTTTGCTTACATTCGTATCCTTAGCAGAAAGACTAGCGTCTAGATTTAGATAAATGCCGGATTCTCGGTTACTAGTAGAGTGCACGTCTCTCAGTGTTGCGAGTGACTTGACACCCGACACAACGATTCCAGACTTTGAATTCCTTTCACACTTTGAAGACTCAAGTACCAGCTTAGCCCCACCCCACACATCGACTCCATGGTCTGCGTTGCCTTGAAAGACAGAATCTTTCACATGCGCGCTGCCGGCTAGTCCAAAGAGCGCAAGGCCATCCCAATAGTTGTCTAGGAACCTACATTGTTCAATTTTTGCCATACCACCACTAACTGCCATACCATGATTTGCTGACGATAATACTTCAACATGCTTGAGAACTAAGCGACCACAGCTCAACAAAACTAGCGGGTACTTCCCAGTGTCATCGATGAAGCCGCGAATGGTTAGATTGGATAAATGGGAATCTTTTTTGGGATGAGCGAAGTGAAGGCCTGCCCCCTTGAGTGTTCTCGATTCTAATACCGTAACGCCAACTCCAGCCCCCTTAATTTGGACCGGCTTGTTGATTTCTACTTCCACATAAAAAACTCCCTCTCCAAGCTCAATTGTCCCACCTTTTCGGAGGAGAGTGTAGGCTTCATCGAATGAGGCAACATCAGCTGGGACACGCAAGGTCTGCGGGTAGGATAACAGCCTTTCTTGCAATGCCAACAATTTCGGGTGCTCGCCTAGTCGTCCAATCTCAGACTTAGCTTGGTCTACTAGCTTAGGTGAGTATTGACCAGTATCCTCAAGCTCAATTTCTCGCAGCACAGACTCTACCGCAACTTCAATCAACCTCATGCTATCAAGCTTCTCCGTCATTTCATCGAGTATCTTTTGGTGCACATCAAGCTTTCTCAACTCACCCAAATTTGCCGTCGCAGCCTCAACATCCATTGCAGAAAAAGCATTTGAAAACGACTTACTAAACTTCACAATGCGCTGGCATCGCAGTACAGCTTGTTCGTATTTTTGTTTAAGGGAAAGGAATGCTGCATCTTGCTCACCGAGCATTCGATATTTCACCAAGCCCGCTGACGCTTCATCGAGCTTCTCAGTTTGGATATTATTTAATATCACTTGCTCAAGCTTGTCCAATTCGAGACTAAGAGCAATTGCACGCTTGTGCTCAACTATCTGTGACTTCAACACCTGCACTTCTGCTGAATACTCGCGATTCACATCTAAAATACTAGCCCGTCTTAGCACGCGCGCAGCTTGCTTTAACTCCCCTCCTAAAATGTGACTCTGAACCTCAAAGAGACATTCTTGCACATCATCTTTAAGAGCACTCTGGGCTTGCGCTATACGATTAATTTGTAGTTGGAGAGAGCTCTCGACAGCATCCTTCCGGAGCTTGTAAAAAACAGCAACTACCACCACCGTGATTAGTAACACGATTAACAAAAATCGCGATTTACTGAATCCCTGTCGTTTATGGCGATGCAATCTTGAATAAGAGCTTCTCATCTAGTTCTAGCTTATAGGATATATATGTACAAACCTAGTCTATAAATCCCTGAACTGTAGGCATGCGTCGGCACATACCAAATGCTCTAGATGTCACACGTATGCCTGGCGCGGCCTGTTGGCGCTTCCATTCATTCAAATCAACTTTACGCTGCACCCACCTCACTGTGTTTTCATCGTAGCCATGGCCCTTGATTATTTCATCACATGACAATTGGTAGTTCACATACAGCTCTAATATCAAATCTATCAGAACATACGGTGGGACCGTTTCATTTCCGTACTTATGTGAGTTCTTTGAGGCTTCCTCTTCACGCTCGATGAGAGCCTTCGGGATTAACTCCTTCTCACTATTTGTGAAATTAGCCAACTTGTGCACGATAATTTTAGGTACATCACTTAGTACTGCAAGACCAAGAGAGCTATCCCCACCTATAAATTGGTGACCAATCGACAGATCTGATTTATTAGCAGAGGATAGCACGAGGTAATTATTATTCCTAGCATACGCCATCAACAGCATAGCTCTTACCCTCGAGGTAATTCCTTGATCGACCAGCGGGTGGTCGAGGTCTGTCAAAATTTCACCTAAAACCAAATCCGCTGACTGCTTCACAACATCAACCGATATGTTTGTGTGTTCTATACCGAGCTTTTCCACCAGCTGGATGGCTCGACATACAGATTCTACCGCTTGCGTCTCATCCGGTATAACCAAAACCTTAACTTGCTCGGCTCCTAGAGCTCGGACAGCTAGACTAGCTACTAGTGATGACTCAACATTACCATCAAGAATCATAGTCACGGCCCCAAATCCAGCCTTTTGAGCATAATCCTGGATACCAAGAATTAGGCCTTTATGGACATCCTCAACGTCAATGCTGCGCATACTGGGTGCCTCTGAGCCCCTCTCGGTAATATCCACAACTTTAAAACATGAAATGAAGCCTGGTAGATTAGAAATCTCATTGCCATCAGCATCAAGCACTAGCGAATTCCCGTCGAAGACAAGCTGCTCGTTCATACCTACTGCATTACAGCAGACCAATGGAGCATTAGCTCCGCAAGCAACAACTTCAAGTAAGCTGGCGCGATGCTTAGGCATCCCTGTATGGAAAGGTGATGCGCTAATGTTGATGATGAGGTCTGCACCATCATCCTTTAATTCTGCAATAGGATCTCTTTGATAAATAGGCCTACGAATGTAGTCCTCCAGCCAGATATCCTCACCAATTGTAAGACCAATGCGTCTTCCCCCAAAATTGAAAGCCTTACATTCTGATGATGGTTCGAAATATTTATGCTCATCAAACATATCATAAGAAGGCAACAAGGTCTTCCAGATCTTTTGACGCACTCCGCCTTGGTGCAGGAATGCTGCAGCATTGCGCAGCGGCCTACCTGGCTGAATGAAGTCGTGAAAGTCAACATACCCAACGATAAGTGGCACATCACCCGTTTCGTCAGCTAGGTAGTCTAACGCCTGTAGACATTTACTCACAAAGCGCTCCTTGGTTACTAAATCACGAGGAGGATACCCGACCAACGACATTTCTGGAGTCACGACGATTTCAGCCCCAGCATCCACACACGCTCTATAGGCCTGCATGATGCGTTTTGCGTTCCGAGGGAAATCGCCGATGTTAGAATTTATCTGTGCTATACCTATCTTCATGTCAGATAATGCGAACGTAACCCGAAGTCAGATTTTACCAAAGCCCGAATTCACTATATTCTAGAGCGTAAACTCCCATCAGTATATTAGCCACACTATGCATGACCACGCACGCTGCTAGGCTTTTAGTTCTGACTGCCAGCCAGTACATCAATGAGCCAAACACAAATGCCCCCAGATAGTCAGCAGGCTGGTGGATTAACATAAAGGCTCCGGTCGTCACCAGGTAACTCAAACGTTGAGGTTTACCGAAAGGCACCCCCCAGTAATTGCCATCTGGCTTGACTAAAAAGCGCATGAGAAAACCACGCCAAAAGAGCTCTTCAAATAGAGCCACAACCACAGCAGCACGTATGAAGCGTAAAATCGTAGAGCACCAATAACCAGCAATTCCGAACTCTGGAAGTAACACACTAGGGTCAAAACCTTCATCGCGTGGAGCCAACCCAAAATACTTTAAGTTCCCAACCGAATGCTCAGTGTACCCAAGAGCATCATACAAATATGAAGGAAAAATCCACAAGGCGATACCGATGACGCCCAGAACAGCCCCGAGAAGCACCCCCTTTGTGGGTCTAAAATTATAAGTCTTCCAAAAAAAACAAAGAACACCTCCAACAATAACTGTCTGTAAAGGAAACATCCATTGTTCTGGCCATTCTCGCCACCATGGGGCATTGGGGTGTGCCCACTCCATCCCACTCTCGCAAGCGATCTGCATCAGCATGTCCAGCACCATGAACATAACCATTGGTGCCACGTAGGCGTAATTCTTGTTATCTCTAATATCAGTTAGATTCATACGGGAGATTCTAGACTACTAACAAATCGCTCCATGCGATCCATTGCAATCACAATTTCTTCCATAGAAGTTGCATAACAACAACGCAGGAACCCTTCACCGCATTCGCCGAAGGCATTACCTGGTACTGCCGCAACATTAGTGAATTCTAACAAACGCATCGCAAACTCCTGACTAGTAAGGCCGAATTTACTAATTTCAGGGAAAACATAAAAAGCTCCACCTGGATTGTGGCAGTCGAGACCCATTTCATTGAGGCGTTTCACCATGAAATCGCGTCGACGGTGGTAACTCTTCTTCATTTCAAGAACTGACGTTGCCCCATTCAGCAAGGCTTCAATCGCTGCTGCCTGACTGGTTATGGGAGCGCACAACATTGAATACTGATGAATCTTCATCATGGCTTCGATGATTGGCTGAGGAGCACAAGCATAACCCAGACGAAAACCAGTCATAGCAAACGCTTTTGAAAACCCGTGAAGCAGGATAGTTCTTTCCTGCATTCCAGCTAAACTGGCTATCGATGTGTGGTTAGGATCGTCATAACGTAACTCACTATAAATTTCGTCACTAATAACCATGAGGTCGTGCTTAACACACAGCTCAGCAATTTCCTGTAGATCATCATTTGAGATTATCGCGCCAGTTGGATTGGTTGGAAAATTCAACATCAACACCCTGCTCTTAGATGTTATAACCTTCTCTAGAGCGTCAGCCTTGAGAGAAAATCCATCTTTTTTGAAGGTAGGGACAGACACGGCCTCACCATAAGCCATCGCAATGCTCGGACAGTAGGAGACATAGCATGGTTCATGATAAATCACTTCGTCACCAGGGTTGAGCAACGCTCTCAGAGCCAAATCAATAGCTTCACTCACGCCGACGGTCACTAGAACTTCGCTCTCGGCCTTGTAATCAACCTTAAAGAAGTCATTCACGTACCCAGAAATAAGCTTTCGTAGATGAAGCAACCCCAGATTTGATGTGTAGCTTGTGTGCCCTTTCTCCAATGAATAGATGGCAGCTTCCCTAATATTCCAAGGGGTCTGGAAGTCCGGCTCACCGACACCCAATGAAATGACGTCATCACGTCCCTGCACTAGCTCGAAAAAGTCACGGATTCCTGACCGGGGTACCGCTGCGACTTGCTGGGCAATTTTATTTGAATAATCCATCTACAAACTAGGGTGAAACTACGAGTCGACCTTCTGGCTCTTCTTGCTCGAAGAGGAAGCCGTGCTCTTTGTATGCTTTCAGTCTGAAATGGGTTGCCGTAGATAATACTCCGTCAATGGTGCTAAGTTTTTCACTCACGAAGCGTGCAACCTCGCGCAGACTAGACCCTTCGACTGTGACCATGAGATCATAGCCACCACTCGTCAAATAGCATGCTTCTACTTGCTCAAAGCGTGCGATGCGCATGGCGAGGCGGTCAAAGCCACCGCCACGTTCTGGGGTAAGCTTCACCTCGATGAATGCCCCCACTCTAGTACAACCTGCTTGTTCATGATCAATCACAGCATGGTAACCTAGGATAGTGGCGTCCTTTTCCCAAGCCGCAACTTTCTCAGACACTAATTTTTCGTCTAATTGGAGTATATCTGCTATCTCTTTATGGGAGTATCTAGCCTTTTGGCTAAGCAGTTGGAGTAGTGGATCGACTGACATGGTGAGAAGGAATTAGCGAATCATGGGCAGTTTGCCAACAATGGAACGAAAAAAATACAATCTAAATGTAGGGTATGCTTGCGTTCAGTCCTATGCCTTATAGAAAGAGTTGCGCCAGTCAGCCATTTGACCCTCCTCAGCAAGCAAACAATCTCACGTAACAATCAATAAATGCCTATAAAAAAACACACTCATAAGAAATTCACAAGCTTCCTCGCTTACGCAGCCAGCTTGGGGTTACTACAAGCAAACCCGAGCGACCTTAATTTCTCAAGATTTGCAGATAGCACGGTCACTCCATCACCTGCCTGTCTTGCGGTACACGCTAATGGAGATGTATTTGTTGGCGTAGATCTACTTGGATCACTCGGCAAAGGGCCTGATAAAGGCAGCATCGTCAAACTTCAAGATACCAATAACGATGGAAAAGCTGACAAACACACAGTCTTTGCTAAACTCGACCACCCGCGCGGCATCATTGCTATGGGAGATAAAGTATACGCTCTACATGCAGACTACGCTGGATCCATGCCTATGAAAGGTATGTACCTCTCCGTACTTGAAGACAAAGACGGCGACGGAGTTGCTGATGGTCCACCGAAGCACCTCATTAAAGACGTTTCGACAATCAAGTTCAACCGCGACCGCGGAGCAGACCACACCACCAATGGCATCCGCATGGGTATTGATGGCTGGATTTATATCGCTGTTGGAGATTTTGGATTCGTCGACGCTGAAGGCACTGACGGCAAAAAAATGACGCAACTCGGAGGTGGCATCCTCCGCGTTCGTCCTGACGGAAGTGAGATGGAAAAATACACATACGGACTCCGTAACATCTATGATGTAGCGATTGATCCATTCATGAATATCTACACCCGCGGCAATACCAACGACGGTGTGGGCTGGTGGATTCGCTTTATCGATCAGATTCAGACTGGTGACTACGGCTACCCTAGCCTCTACATGTACTTTACAGATGAGACCATCCCAGCACTCTGTGACCTAGGATCCGGCTCTGGCACTGGCGCACTCTTCATGGACGAGCCAACATGGCCAGCTAAGTACAACAAGCAGCCGATGATGGCTGACTGGGGACGCAACCACATTTACATCCATCGACTTACTCAAGACGGTCCGACATTCACTCAGAAAGTAGAAGACTTTATCGGCACTTCACAACCAACAGATCTCGATGTTGACGGCTCAGGTCGCATGTTCATCGCGGCTTGGCAAGGTGCTGGCTACAAAGGAAACCCAGGAAAAGGCTACGTAGAACGTGTTGTTCCCACAGGCTGGAAGTACAAGGCATTCCCAAAGCTCTCCAAGCTCAGCCCTGAAGACTTAGTCAAAGGCATCAAGTCAGCTAGCGCAACAACACGACTAGCCACACAACAAGAGGTTCTAGAGCGCGGCACGAAGGTTAAGCCTGTTAGCGTCTTAACCATAGCTCAGGACACCTCAGCAACTCCAGAAGTTCGAGTGGCAGCCATTTTCACCTATGCTCAGATGACTGGCGCAGATGGTGTGAGCGCACTACAGAAATTAACTGAAGATAAAGTTGTACGTGAGTTCGCCCTACGCGCGATTGCTGACCGCAAATCAGTCGCGGAGAAGACTGCCATCGATCCGTTTCTTAAAGGACTCAAGTCAAGCGATGACCGCGTCAAGGTAGCCTCGCTCGTAGGCCTCGCTCGTATCGGGAAAGCTGAAGCCGCGAGCGAAGTTGTAAAACTTGCAGTCACAGAACCACGTGAATTTTCAACTCCAAAACCTGGCAAGCCACTCTTTGAATCAAAAAAAATATCTGCAAAAGAGACTGTCAACATTAGCGCCAAACTCGACGGAAAAAGTAACCAACTATTCCTCATCACCAAAAAGGCGGGACGCAATAGCAACGATCACACTTCTTGGTTCAATCCCAAAATCACAGTGAACGGCAAAACTCGTGAACTAAAGAAATGGAAAAGGAAGAAAGCTAAGAGAGGACGGGGTAAAACAGCTCTCAACAAATCTTTTGTTGGCAAGCCGCTGAAGCGCATGGATGGCAAGCCGTTTGATTACGGTATAGGCACACACTCCGACTCCATCATCGAGTTTAGGATCCCTGAAGCATTCATGTCTGGCACATTCTCAGCCACTGCAGGCTTTGCCGACACAACCGCAGGCACATCAACTGCAAAGTTCATCGTTAGTCAATTCTCACCAACGAGCAGTGGTCGCAAAAAAGGGCCGCATTTCACACCTAACTCAAAGATTGTCGTACCTCACATTGCAGTGCAGACACTGCATGAGCTTAATGGTGTTGATGCATCCCTCGCCGCGATTGACACACCAGCGCAAGATGGTGCCATTTGGGCGCTTCGTCGCATGCACGATTCCAAGGGCGTGGATGGCCTCATCGCCAAACTTAATGCCGCTACAGATCAGACACTAAAAGTAAAACTCATGGATGCCCTTGCTCGCCTCTACAGCAAGGAAGCACCCTATGACGGTTCATGGTGGTGGAGTACGAAGCCTGATCCAAGTGGCCCATACTTTAAGCCGATCACTTGGTCCGCCTCAGAGAAAATTGCCAAAGCATACATTGCTGAAGTGAAGAATGCTGATGCAGGACATAAGGCTCTGTTCACCACTATAGCGAAAAACAACAAAGCGTTCATCCCTGGACTCAACGATGTCGTTGTTGATAAGGGGCCTAAAGTACCTAAAGTTGGAGAACTCTCCATTGAGGATGTCATTCTAGCATTTGAAAAATATAAGCCTAACAAGCTTAACGGCAAGAAAGTCCTCAAGACGCAAGCTTGTATCGGTTGCCACAGCATCGAGAACGTAGATCCAAAGAAGGGTCCAGATCTCAATAAGATTGGCTCAATCCTCGATAACCTTGCTATCGCTGAAGCTATTCTCAAACCAGAAGCTACGATTGCTGACAACTGGGTTGATGCAACCATGAAGGACGGCACAGTTCATAACGGTACACTCGTAAAAAAGGACGCCGCTACCGTGATTGTTAGAAATATCGCAGGAATTGAAACCAAGCTCAATGCAACTGATGTGACATCCGTCAAGAAAGCCACCTCAACAATCATGGGGCCCCACCTCGTAGACGACCTCACCATCCAACAATTCGTTGACGTGGTCGGCTACCTTTCTTCCAAGAAGTAAGGCTCTAGGTTCACAAACAAAAAAACGCTCTCACCTATTGCAGGTGAGAGCGTTTTTTTATACTACCTGAATGAGAAATTTAGTCCCTCATCGGGCGGCATAAGAACTTAAGATTTTGCTGTATAGATAGAGGCAATACCGCCACTCAGTGGGGTACACTTCACATCAGAATACCCCTGAGCTTCGATCAGTTTAACCATTGGCCCACCACTTGGGAAATCCCCGATAGATCCCGCTAGATAACTGTACGCCCCTTCTTCACCAGTCAATAATCCAGCAATCTTTGGGAGGATGTTATTGAGGTAATAATCGTAAGGTTTACCAAGGATTCCTTTTGGAGTAGAAAAATCCAGCACAAGCAAATGCCCACCTGGGCGAATCACTCTGCGCATTTCAGTCAATGCTGCTGGATAATCTGCCATATTTCTAAGGCCGAAGGCTACCGTGAGGACGTCACTAGAATTATCCTCAAATGGCATATTCATAGCATCCACCACCTGCGTATTTTTCACGCCTCGCTGGGTAGCGTGCGCCAACATCTCTGGGCAAAAATCAGAAGCCACAAGATTTGACTCCGGGCACACTTTTTGTAGCTCTAACGCTAGATCTCCGGTGCCGGTCGCAACATCAAGAATATCCTTGGGTTGCCAAGCTTTGACAATGCGGCCCACCTTCTTCCTCCATAGAATGTCAGTGCCCATACTGAGGACGTGATTCGTAATAACATAGCGATCAGCAATCTTACTGAAGGCGTTCTTAACAAATGTTGGATCTTGCATGATAATTTTATAAAATTGAACTTCGCTAACCAGGAAGAATATCTCGGTAGACACCCGGGTCACTATTCGGGATTTCTGTAGCCCCTATCGCTTTCTCGTAGAATTCGCGAGGGCCCACGCCTCCGATCACCCCATAGACATATCCAGACTCTTTCAGAGCCTCCATACAACGGAATAAGAGCGCCTTACCGATACCAGTTCCTCGCGCTTTTTCGGAGACACCTGTTGGTCCATAGAATCCCTTTGCCGTAGTTTCAATACAGGCGAAACCAAGAATTTCCTTATCTCTCGTAGCGATAAAGCAAGTTACTGGCTGACGACTAAATGCCACCTTCACCTCACTCACCCACTTTGGCGAAAAGTGCTCACCCACCCAGCCTGACACAATGTGCCTTTCATAGGCGTTGGCTCGGCGAAGGGTGATGCCTTTATATTTTAAGCTCTCGTTGAGTTGAGCCGAATCGGGCAACTCGCAGAGATTCACTAACATATCGATCATACTATTAGAATCTAGTGTTAGTTCGCGCCTTACAAACCTAAAAGTTCAAGAAATGGCCATGACTCAATCTCACGCTGACCACGTATAACATCAGTGATAACCTCCACCCCACACATATCTTCGACAATCCCCTTATTGGTGACCATCGCTGTATCAAGCTCCTCTACGAGGTTATTAAAAATAAGTCCCGCAGGCTCAATGCCACGTGAGCGCATGGCTTCAACAGTGAGTAGAGTGTGATTAAGCGCCCCTAGTTTGTTTCCGACAACCAGCAATACAGGATCATTTAGATCTTTCGCTAGTTCAGCCACACCGTAATCCTTTCCATTAATTGGCACGAGTAAACCTCCTACTCCTTCTGTTATCACCACCTGATGATCTACTCCTAGATTAGTTCGAGCTTTAACCAAAGCTTGTGTGTCGACAGGGGCATTCTCAAACATCGAAGCCACATGAGGTGCCGCTGGAGTCTTAAACCATAATGGATTAGATTGCTCAACTGTAATCACATCATCTGAAGCGTCCACCAACTCAAGCGCATCATTCCTGTCGCCACAGCAAATTGGTTTATACCCCACTGCATCCACTCGCTCAGCCCGCAGTGCGCGGATAATCAAAGAGCTGACATATGTTTTCCCGCAGTCCGTATCCGTGCCAGTTATAAAAAGTCCCTTACTCATAGAATTGATCTGACGATGAAGTCCCCCTTTTACTGCAGTATAGTTTAGAAACATGCAAGCACAGCGAGCACTTATCGACCGATTATTACAGCCCATTCATCGCTGGCTCATCCCCCTTTGAGAAACTCAAGCTCTCAATTTCACCGCTGATCAGAAACCATATCACGATCGCTAGGATCAAGGCCGCTATCTTTGCTATCCAATGTTTTTTCAGCATCATCATCTTCTATTTTCTCTTCTGGCAAAAAGATCTCTTCAAGCATCTCTCTAAACTCACTTTCACACAAATTGCGCTTTAAATCACCATTGATAGCAATAGATATTCCACCAGTTTCCTCGCTCACAACAATAGCTACCGCGTCAGTCTCTTCAGTTAGACCAATGGCAGCTCGGTGGCGCAAACCCAGCGTTCTATCGGTAAGTTCTTTCTGACTCACTGGAAACACGCAACCCGCTGAGGCCACACGACCTTGTGAAAGAATCATTCCTCCATCATGTAGTGCTGCCTTTGGATAGAAAACACTCTGGGCTAATTCAGGGGAAAACTCAGCATCCAATCTAACTCCAGTCTCTTGGTGATCACTCAGTGTTATTTCCTTTTCTAAAGCGTAAAGAGCACCAATACGGTTCTTTGAAAGCTGAATGACTGAATCAGCCAACACCGACGTGAACTCTAACCGTTGTGTCTTTGAGAATGTAAAAAACTTACTACTCCCCAACTTAGCCAGAGCAGTGCGCAGTTCGGGCTGGAATATGATCACCAATGCCAATGCACCATAAATGACAGACCTAGTCAGAATCCAAGCGATGACTTTTAACTGGAAGATGAATGCTAGCGAAGTTGCAATCGCTAAGATCATCACAATACCTACCAATATGTTCGCTCCCCTAGTGGCCCTAAATGCGCGATACAACTGATAGATACCAATCCATAGTATGAGCATCTCCACTCCGTCGCGCCAATGTTCTTGCAGAAATTGCATCCAGAACATATCTAGCCATATTACCTAATCATGGGAAGAATTTATTTAATATACTCACAAATCTCTCTATTTAACTTCTGGTAGAATAAGTACCAAAAAGCGCCTACCGTGCTTCACGGTAGGCGCTTTTTGTAATCGAATTTTAGGCAACTGCTACTCAGTTGCCGCAGGCTGAACTGGAGCATCTTTGTTGAGATCCTTAAGAAGCTCTGCAGTCACATCATACTTATCCTTTATGAATGCGAATACTGGAGTGCGTGTTGCACTGCGTGATGACTGATCAACAATTACGTCGAAGTCCTGCTCACGGGCGTAGTCAGCTATCTTGGACTGGATATTCTCTAGGATAGCGCGCTGCTCTTCACCAGTTTGCTCACCGAGAGCTTTACTCTGACGCTGGAGCCACTGACGACGCTCATTATCTGCAGCATTGCCTTCACTCACTTTAAGCTTAATCTGGCGCTCAATTTCGAGACGCTTCTTATCACTGATAGTGGCATCACCACGCTGCTTACTGAGTTTTTCGATCTCTGACTGAAGGCCGCGAATATGCTCAAGACGACTTGCATTATCCTTCTGGATACGCTCTTGGTCAACCTTGACTTGCGCTTGCACTTTCTTCGTCATATGAAACTCATTGAACAGCATCTCCATGTTCACTGAAGCAATTTTAAGATCTTCAGCGCTTACAGAAGAGAGGCACATTGCAGTAGCTGCAGAGACTAGGAAGGATTTTAGGATATTTTTCATAGATAATTGAATCTTCGAGATAGATTTAAAACGCGGTAAATGTGCATAGCTAAAGCGACTACGTCAACGTCGATTCACTAATCTTTTTTCTTTATTCTTGTCGTTTCAGTAGCCATTTTCCCGCCAGCAACACATTATGGACATTGTCACTACTGTTACCGACCTTCTTTTCGCGAAGAAGAAACACCTCACTGCTCCGGTTCTCGTTCCCACCATGGGAGCGCTTCATGATGGGCATCTCGCCCTAATAGATAAAGCCAGAGCTATCGCTGGCCCAAATGGCTGCGTCGCTGTTTCTATTTTCGTGAACCCAATCCAGTTTGACAACCCTGATGACCTCGAGAACTACCCATCAACACTCTCACGCGATGTAGCCCTCTGCAAAGAGCATGGTGTAGATCTCCTCTTTACTCCCGAGGCTGGCAGCCTCTATGCAACCAACCGATCAACCACAATCACTGAAAACTCTCTCTCAGCAGAACTTTGTGGAGCCACACGTCCAGGTCACTTTGATGGGGTCTGCACAGTTGTCGCGAAACTCTTCAACCTCTTCTCCCCCATCGATGCTGTCTTTGGCAAGAAAGACTACCAGCAGCTAGCCATCATCAACCGCATGGTTAGGGACCTTAATTTCCAAATTATTATTCATGGTGTCGACACAGTTAGAGAGAGCGACGGACTTGCCCTCTCATCACGTAATGTCCGTCTTACTACGAAAGCTAGAGCTCAAGCCCCCGTTATACGAGAAGCCATGCTCCTAGCTAAGCAATCTCTAGAGTCAGGCGTTGACAGCAGCGCGCAACTAATA
>NZ_JBDOPO010000068.1:0-16006 GCF_039830215.1 Rubritalea sp.
TCGGCGACAATCTTGACCAGAAAGGCGCACTGGGTGGCCTTCCATGAGAAGTCCACCCCATGCAAGTGATTCTGCAAATGCCCAATCAATCCCCTCACCACTCTGAAGTGCCTCAGCACGACGCGGGACAAATCGCTTAGCCAATGTTGGGTGGAGATTGAACTCAGCAGGAACATTAGTGAGTGTGTTACCTATGTGCTTGAGTGTGTCTAACTTCAGACCAGTATTTACTGGTGCGTGCGAGTAAGGGGCTTGCGCCTCAGCTGTTGAGCCGGAAAACTTAGAGCGATCGCCTTCTTTCTCAATGGCTCGCATCACCTGGTAGCCTTCCTCAAGACCATTCCAGATATTCTCCTGCACTGCGTCAGCTTGAGCCTGAGTGAGCTCACCTGCTGCAACGAGTTTAGCCTTGTAGGACTGACCGAGAGTCTTGCGCTTAGCAATCTTGCCGTAAATGTGTGGAGCTGTGAATGCGGCCTGATCAGTCTCGTTGTGACCTTGGCGACGGTAACAATACATATCGATCACGATATCACGACCAAACTTCTGGCGGAATTCGAGAGCGAAGAGTGCCGCCCAAACGAGCTCCTGTGGATCTTCGCCATTTACGTGAAGGATTGGAGCTTCGATCATCTTTGCCACATCAGTAGCGTAAGCAGACGAGCGAGCATCTTCAGGCATCGTAGTGAAACCGATTTGATTATTCACGATGAGGTGGATAGTACCACCAGTGCGGTAACCAGGAAGCTGTGAGAGGTTGAGAACCTCCGCAACTGAACCCTGTCCAGCAAATGCTGCATCACCGTGGATGAGAATTGGCAGAACCTGCTTACGGTCGGTCTGCACACCATCATCACCAATAATTCTCTGACGGGCGCGAGCCTTGCCTTCTGTAACTGCGTTAACAGCTTCGAGGTGGGATGGGTTTGCTGCTAGACTGAGGCGAACTTCACCGTCATCAAGCTTGCGCACCTTTTCATAACCGAGGTGGTACTTAACATCACCATCACCAGCAACGATTGCAGGAACGTAATCTGGAGTAAACTCGTAAAGAAGAGTTGTGAGTGACTTCTGCAGGAAATTACGAAGGACGTTGAGACGACCACGGTGAGCCATGCCAAGTTCAATTTCTTTCACCGAGCTTGCAGGACACTTCTCAAGGATAGTATTGAGAAGAACCATGAGCCCCTCTCCACCCTCAAGTGAGAAACGCTTCTCACCGAGGAATTTCTTGCCAATGAATGACTCAAACAACTCGGACTCAAGAATCCATCCGAGAATTTTCTCATATGAATGACTCTGTGAGTGGCGTTCTTCAAAACGGTGCTCAATCTTACGGCGGATCCAGTTGCGCACATCAGTGTTGTGAATGTGCATGAACTCGAAGCCGATCTTACTAGAATAACATTCTTCTAGCGCCTGAATCATCTCGCCAAGCTTCATCTTCTTGCCTGAACGGAAAAACTGCGTGGACGCTTCAAGCTGGAGGTCGGCTTCAGTAATTCCAAACTGGCTCAATTCAAGACGCGGATTACGTCGGACTTCGTCGTGTAGTGGGTTAATCTGAGCCTGCGTGTGACCAAGCGTACGGTAGTTATAAACCAAGCTAACGCACTTACCACGAAAATTTAAATTATGTTCATCCGCTGATGGGCTATCTGCTGGCACTGCTGCCGCACCAGTCTTAGCTACACCAGCCCCACCTTTTTCTTTCACTTGGGCCGAGCCTAGCTCGAAGCCTTCAAAAAACGATGACCAGTTTTCCTCAACAGTGCGCGGGTCGTCGCACCACTGTTCATATTTCTGGTCAAGTAGGTCTGCATTGAGTCGGGCAGAGACAGATGATTTCATTTTGGTGGATATATGGGCTGTAAACTTGTCCGTGTGCAGCATTTAATGCTTGGTCATCACGGAAGATGACTTTACTTAGAAGTCCAACACGCAAGAGTCAATCGCGCATCTGATATTTTCGTCGCAAATTTGACGATTTATTCATTATCTCTATTAATTCGCCTCATTATGATCGAAGTTCAAAACCTCACAAAGCGCTACGGCCGTTTTACCGCAGTAAATAATTTAAGCTTTGAAGTCGGTAATGGGCAGGTTGTTGGCTTCCTCGGGCCAAACGGAGCCGGCAAAACCACTACCTTAAGAATGCTTACTGGCTTCCTTCCCCCCAGTTCCGGAAAAGCTAAAATCAACGGCTTCGATGTATTCAAAGACTCTATCCAAGCACGACGCTCCATAGGTTACATGCCTGAGAACGTCCCGCTCTATGACGATGTTAGAGTTAAGGAATATTTAAGTTTTCGCGCACACCTCAAAGGACTTCGTGGTCGTGACGCTCGGAACCATATTGGTGAAGCTCTCGAGATGTGTGGTCTGCAGCACATGCGACGCAGGATGATCAAAACTCTTTCTAAAGGATACCGCCAACGCGTGGGACTTGCTGATGCACTTGTAAACCAGCCTCCATTGCTTATATTAGATGAGCCAACAAACGGTTTGGATCCGAATCAAATTAGGTCGATCCGTAAGCTCATCAAACGACTCGGTGAGAAGCACACTATCCTCGTCTCCACTCACATACTCAGCGAAGTAGAAATGATCGCTGATCACGTAGTGATTGTGGATTCAGGTCAAATCAAAGCAGCAGACACTCCTGAAAACCTCATTCGTAATATGCGCACAGCTGGGCATATCGAGCTAGAAGTCAGCGGTGACGCAGCCATCATTCAAGCCGCCATAGAGCGCGTGGATAACGTAAAAAAGGTGATAGCCAACCCAACAGCCTCCGATTGGTTAAACTTCACGATACTCTGCGATTCAGGAACTGACTCACGAGAGAAAGTGGCTCGACTTGCTAATCAATATGGTTGGCCGGTGCGCTCATTGCACCGACATAAATCCACATTGGAAGAGGTCTTCGTGGAGCTCACACGACAAGACTAACGCTGCTGATTAATCAGCCTCGCTCAAACTCTTTTTTAGATCCTTAAAGTCCTTAAGTAACTTTGGTAAGCGTGCCAAGGATGCCAACTTCTTTTGCTCCTCCTTTAGTGGTCTAGCAGGCATACCCATGTACATTTTACCGCCTTCAAGATTTTTGGCTGCACCCGTGCGGCCCAATAAAACTGCTTGATCGCCCACTTTTATGTGTCCAGCCACTCCAGCCTGAGCAGCAATAGTCACATAATCCCCGAGTTCACAGCTACCAGCTAAACCTGTCTGCGCCACCACCAGGCAGTGCTTACCAATTATGACATTGTGAGCAACTTGCACCTGATTATCGATCTTGGTTCCCTCGCCAATAGTTGTTTTACCAAAGCGCGCACGATCAATGGTAGTACTCGATCCAATTTCAACATCATCCTCAAGCACGACGATACCCACTTGATCCACCTTCGTATGGCGGCCATCAACCAATTCGTAACCATACCCATCAGAGCCAATCACACAACTAGGCTGCAGAATAACACGATCCCCTAGCTCACAAAATTCACGCACGACAACATTTGAGTGTAGGACACAATTCTCCCCTATAATCACACCTTCTCCAAGAGATACATTACTGTTGATTTCGGTGCCATCACCAATACGAGAGCCACTCTCGACAACTGCACCAGCCTTAATCGAAACTTTATCAGCATTAAATACTACGTCATTCGCAACCCAAGCCGCAGGATGAACACCGGGTTTAAATACTCTTTGTTTCGAAGCCAACTTTTTGACAATCAGTCCGAAAGCGTAACTAGGGTTTTCAACCTCAATGGCCACAGAGCCTTTTGGAAACCTCTCCACAATTGTCGGCACTAAAACAAGTCCTGCGGCTGTCGCTAAGTAATCCGCGTAATATTTCTCGTTACCTAGAAATGACACATCATCCACACCAGCTTCCTTGAGTGATGCTAATCCACTGAAGCTGTCTGCTCTCCCTTCATTAACGATCTTTCCCCCCGTTAGTTCAATAATTTCTTCCAATGTTAGTTGCACATAAGTAGGATGCACACTCTCTCGAAGATGTCAGCCACAGTTTACAAGACTTGCAGATTTATGACTGCTTGGCTGCAGATCACAAAGATCAGACATCATTTATACTTCGTAGTAAGCACTTAGCTTCTTGCGTTCAAGCTGGGGTCTTATTCATTTATGAATGAGCCGCTAGGGTTTTATTGTCGAAACAGTTTTTTCAGCTTCAAAAACCACCCAGTAACTGCATATTCAAAGCATGCCAGCAGTCAACTACAAGGTCGGTAACGAAAAGCTCATCAAAATTCTTGAAGGTGCATCGAGCCACTTATGTCAACTCCTAGAAAAACAAGGCAGATCAGACGGAGCTCTACGCATTGCCGTGGTTGGCGGCGGTTGCTCAGGGCTGCAGTATAAAATGGATTTAGTAGACGGCCCGCGAGACCGAGACATCCTAATACCGAGCAACTCGGTCAATG
Source organism: Rubritalea sp. (assembly GCF_039830215.1). Taxonomy (NCBI): domain Bacteria; kingdom Pseudomonadati; phylum Verrucomicrobiota; class Verrucomicrobiia; order Verrucomicrobiales; family Rubritaleaceae; genus Rubritalea; species Rubritalea sp. Next base: position 4,449 of record NZ_JBDOPO010000068.1, read on the forward strand.
TCGTCATCGACCCCAAAAGCGCGCTTTTTGTAGCTGGTAGTGAATTAGACTACTCCGATGACCTTCAACAAGGCGGCTTTAAAGTCACCAATCCAAATGCACAAGTCACCTGCTCATGCGGCGAGAGTTTTGCAGCCTAGCGAGTTTTTAACTCGCACCAATCACATCAATTTAATAAACACAATCCCAACATCATGAAGTCAATTTACCTTATTCTCAGTAGCGTATCGCTCCTCACATTAGCTTCTTGCTCAAACTCAAGTCCGACGGATAGCGACTTGAACCCAGTGATTGCTGACAAGAACTACCCTTCCGCCTTCCAATACAAAACGAGCAAGAACCAGGTCATCAGCCCCTACAGACCTTACAATGTGATCGATGTGAAAGGCATGAAGCCTGGCCATCTCTCAAGAGACCCTTCCACTGCAAAAAAAGACAAAGCTGGCAAACCAATCCCCTCAACAGCCAAAATATTCCGCATCCCAGAATTCAAAAACTAGGAATACCGGAAGCTCAGCCCAATCAACTTACTTAAAGCCACTCACTCCTGGGTGGCTTTTTTATTTATAGATGTCACCACCTTCTGGCGCCGGAATTGGCTCGATTCGCTTCACCTTCATCACTGGATAAGTAACACCCTCAATATGCTCGTAGCGCATTTCACCTCCTACTTTCACCCAAGCATTTGACTCAAAATCAGGCAACTCGCCATCAAACTCAACAGACATTGGGATTGCCTTCATATCCGCAGCACAACAAGTAATAAACATCCGGTAGAGGCGCATGCGGTCACCATTAGGATTCCGGTTAGGCTCTGACCTCAGCATCGCTTCAGTCTCAAATTTTAGACCAGTAAAAACCCGCTCTAACTCAGAGTCACCAGCTGAGTAAAAGAGCTCAAGCAAATTCATCTCGTAATACCCATCAGTAGTTTTCTGCCTGGTAGTATCCAATGTTTCCTTAGTGAATGGTGGGAGGTCAGCTAGGAAACGCATGGATGCTGGATCTAGATCTTGAGCCGACTTCTTTTCTAGATGGACGTCATCCAGCTTATGCTCAGTTTTAACGAGTGAGAAAATTAGAGGGAACAAGATGATCACCAGCGCGACTACTGGATTGAGATCCGATCCCTCGTGATCATGCCCACAATCCCCTCCGTGGTGACAATCAGTCTGAACCCTAAAGTTAATCAGGTTGAATAAACCAACAACCAGACAAGCCAGTCCACCGATAAGTACAGTGAGCTGAAAATTCGGAGCCAGATAAGCATCTAAATGTTCGCTCTGGTAAAAATAGAGCATCACCCCACCCCAAGTGAGAACGCAGCACGAAAATAACGCGCGTTGTAGATATTTCCATAACATTTAAAGCACCTCCTTTCCTTGGATTGATAATTGATGGCTAACATCCTGACACCACAACATTAGGACCTCCCACTCTGCCCACGCTATACAGGTTCCCAATACTGCAACAAATAGGAACACACTGAACAGAAACAAGAACTTCCCGCGCATCACCGTCTGATATAGGAAAATCAACTTCACGTCGAGCATGGGACCAAAAACCATGAATGCCATTTTTGCAGCGTAGTTAAACGAGCCAAGAGAGGCAGCAAGAAATGCGTCCGATGTGCTACAAACACTCAACACAAAAGCCAACACCATCAACATCGCTGTTCCCTTAAATGAGTCTGATGCGTAGATAGAAATGCTATCGTGATAATCCACCTGCAGAATATTGAACATCGCCGTCAAACACACACCAATCGTGAAATAGACAGCAACATCGACGAAGTCCTTCATGCCCGACCGCATCGCAGCAACAACCCGATGCGATGACTCGCTACCGTTAGATGAATGCGAATGCGAGCAAGAATGAGAAGCATCCCCATCGTGGTGCGACGAGCAACACTGATCACTCTGCTCGTGATGATAATTCGCACAAGAATCTTTTGATGACCTAGAGCTTTTCACTGTCGCCAGCAGAGTCTTACGTATCACCTTTTCTACAGGGACTAACATCAAGACCAGACCAACAACCACGGCTATTAAATACCCGATACCGATACGGGACATAGTGATGTAGAGCGCCTGCTGCTCATTGAATGCACTCCATGTACTTAGAATCGTGATGGGATTAACAATGGGAGCGGCGAGCATATAAGTGAAGGCGCATGAAACCGGCAACCCCTTTGCCACAAGCCTACGAATAACAGGCACTACAGCGCACTCACACACCGGAATTATGATACCCAGTAAGCCGCAGAGTAGCACTGCTGGAACTTTCCGCTTTGGTAAAAAACGCTCAAATGCTCCAGAAGGCATATAGACATCAATGAAGCCACTTACCATTGTGCCCAGCAAAATAAAGGGCGCTCCCTCGATAAGTAGGCTCAGAAAGAAATAAGCAAAGGTGCTTTGAGAAATAGATTCCATGTAATAGTACGCACAAGAACTAGAGTGAGAATCATCATCCGTCAACCCACCGAAAAGAAATTCCATGTAAAATAAACACACCTCAAATTTGAGGCTAATTACTGATTGCATCTGCTAAATATTCAACTCACATTGCGATCCACATGGCGACGCAAGCAACTAACAAATTTACTCCAAAAGACGGACCTGAACTACAAAAAGGACCTGAGGCTATCGCCGAGGAAGAATTTGCCCAGCGCTCACTCCCGAATGCCCTAGGTCCGGAGAAATCCTTGCTTTCCTCCATGCTTCAGGACCCTTCCGAATATGTCATGCGCTCGGAAGAATTAGGACTCACTCCCGAGCATTTTTACCACCCTTCACACCAGACGCTCCACCGAGTGATTAAAGATCTGTCCGAAGGGAGTAATGCGGTCGAGCTCGTCTCACTGACGCAGACCCTGATGGACCGAGGAGTCCTCGAAAGCATTGGTGGTCCATCGGCCTTGACCGAGATTTACACATACGCACCAACTGCCGCGCATTTCGACCACCACCTGACCATCGTTAAGGATAAATACATCCTTCGAAATATTATCTCATCCTGTACAGAGGCAATCACCCGCTCCTTTGAAGATCAAGAGGAGGTCGCGGGACTACTCGATGAAGTGGAGCAAAAGATTTTTGCCATCCGAGAAGGCGCTGACATTGAGCAAGCACCAACAGTCAAAGAAGACGTCCGAAAGGTCATCGAGAGCTTTGAGAAATTCCTCGCCGGTGGTGGTGCCCCAATGGGCCTCAAGTCTGGCTACAGCCAACTCGATACCATGTGTAATGGCTTGAAGGCTGGTGAGATGTTCGTCATCGCTGCCAGACCTTCAATGGGTAAGACGTCCTTTGTAATGAACATCCTCGAGCACGTTTGCCTAGATGCAAAGATGCCATCCATGTTCTTCTCCTGCGAGATGACCTCTGAGCAAATTGTCCAACGCCTACTCTTTGCCCGCGCTCGCTACGCCATCACCAACCTTCGTAATGGATTCATTCCCACCAAGGCTGAATTGGTGAAAATTAAGAATGCCGCCACTGAAATTGCAGAGTCAAAACTATTCATCGATGACACTGCCGGCATCTCAATCTCGGAATTGCGGGCCAAAGCACGACGCAAGAAGAAGGAAGAAGATATCCAAATCATTGCGATTGATTACCTCCAACTCATGCGCTCTACCTCGAAACAAGCACAGAGCTCCCGTGAACGTGAGATTGCAGAAATCTCATCAGGGCTGAAAGCTCTAGCTAAAGAACTCAGCATCCCTATCATCGTACTAGCGCAGCTCAACCGTGGTCCAGAAAGCCGTACTGGTGGTTCACCACGCATGTCGGATCTCCGTGAATCTGGATCTATTGAGCAGGACGCCGACATGGTGGGACTCCTCTTCCGTACCGCTTACTACGCAGACAGCCAAGAAGAGCGTGATGAAAAAGATGGTGAGGCTGAACTCAACTTGGCCAAAAACCGTAATGGGCCTACGGGCTCAATCCCACTAACATTCATCAAAGAGCTAATGCGCTTTGAGAATAGTTCGAAGGAAATGGAACCGAGTTAGTGATCTTTCTCTCTCCACGGGTGGAGAATGTGGTGCTTACCGTGAAAATCTTCTAGATGGTAAGCACTAGCAGCAATTGCCGCCATATACATCAGCGGTATGACTAGCAGCGCCAACCCAAAGGTAGCAAGTGAGAGCCACGCCGTGATAAATAACATCAGCAGATTTCCTCCAATGAGAATCCCTAACCCGGACACATAGTGATGTTTGTATAAGTGTCCACAGCCAGGGATAACGCTGAGAATTGCTGCGATCTTATTTCGGTCAGCATGTGACCACGCCTCCTGAATTTCATAGAGTGTATTCATGTGCATATCGTTGACTTTTATTGATTACCATAACACACATAACCTTCAGAATCGAGATCAAACAACCTACTAATCGTAGGCCTTATCGTATTTATCGGATTCACCCAACTCAGAATATTCCTTGTCAAGCTTATCGATCGCGCTAACCTTTTCGAAAATAATCACAGCGTATTGATCCCTCGCTAGCTCTCCATCACCAGGGTAATCTAGCTTCCAGCTTTTGACCTCTTTCCAATCTTGGCTCTCATGGAACGAGCTATATTTGATACGATTTTCATGATCGCAGTAGAGCCGGTCCCAAAGGAAAACGGTACCCACTGACATTCTATGAAGAGGCGCGTTTTCTATTTTCTCACGCTCTTTTGTCATCAAATACTCCTGAGTAAAATTGTGCGTCACATGCTTTGCTATGATTACAGTCCCCTTTGGGTAATGATTTAATGCCCATTCTGAGGCTTCAGTGATTTTATCATTCAGCTCTCCTTTTCTCATTGGTTTCGCTATGAGTCCGAAATCTGTCTGCGCATCGCCATGCTGAATACCAGCCCAATTCTGATAACAAACTTGATGGTGAGCCATATTAAGCCCTTGAAACACAACCAAACCAGATAGAGCTGCCACCGAAATTTTACGCCATAACGCCCTGTCGTTACCATAGATCAGAGACAAACCCTCGGCCGAAATAAGTGCAACAAAGGGCGCCATAGGCATGATGAAGTGGTAGTACCCACCTGAGGCAAATGCCCCTTTCCAAAAAATCAACGAGTGTATGATAAAATATACCGGATAAGTCACAAGAAGAATACTCCAAGCACCGAGCCTTTTGCGGATATTGTAAAAACCCACAATAAACAGCAGCAATGATACCGCTCCAACCCCTTGCGCTAGCAGTGGAAAATAATGGTAAATCGTGCCGCTACCATACATCGTCGTTGGCTCAGATTCGAAATAGACCGAAAATGGGAATGAGTCATTGAGCAAGTAGGCTGCCAAATTATACAATAGGATCGCGGAAACTGTGCCTAGGCCATACAGCGCATCGCGCCCAATTTTCGGCACCAGCGTCTTAACCTCCGCATCCCCCTTAACAACCAACACACACTGTCGCCCAAATCCACCATCACTAAAGGTCAACCATAGACCCCAAGCTGCTGTAAGAAGAATCCCCTCATGCCTAATGAGCGATAAGTACCCAAAACAAAATCCAGCCAGATGCAAACGCTTGGTGAGCGCCAACCAAACACCCAAAATCCAAAACAACATCAATGGAGTCTGCGTCAGAACTGGGTAACTCAACTCAGGGAACCAGGACTGGAAGATCAGCATCATCGGCACAGCCCACAACGCGCGCACATTTAAAATACGTCCCACCTTGAAGGTCACCCCCACCGACAACATAGCCAGAGCTAAGGTAAAGATACGCGTGGCTGTGAAACCAAATGGCGCCGCTAGACAATGGAGTAAATTGCGACCAGGCCGCGTCCAGTGGTTGAAAAGTTGATCGGAATTCTCCCAGACACTTTTCGAGAATAGGTAATGGCTAATTTCATCATCTAGCCCCCAGCCAGTGCTTGCTAGCAGACGGTAAAGTATCCATGCCACACCCACTAGGGTGCTCAACCACATGAGCCAACGTTCTTGCTTTGTGAGGGGGGTCATCTGTGCCTTGTTCTACTGATGAAATGAACTACTCGTCATCCGAGCCAGATTTAATCACCATCGGGTTCTCATTGCGCCTCAAAAGCCCATATTTGAATATACAGTAAATGGCACGCACCCCATCTTTCCAACCGATGTGCTTCCCTTCATCGAAGGATCTCGGATAATATGACACAGCAACCTCCATCACGCGCAATTTGCGACGCGCTATCTTAGCTGTCACCTCAGGCTCAAACCCAAAACGGTTTTCTTCAATCGCAATATTCTGGATAACTTCGCGGCGAAACGCTTTATAGCAAGTCTCCATGTCAGTCACATAGAGGTCGGTCACCATGTTTGACAATGTGGTAAGAAAACGGTTGCCCATTGTGTGCCAGAATCGGAGTACTCGACGTGGATTGTCACGTAAGTAACGCGAACCATAACAAACATCACAATCTCCATCAATCAATGGTTGCACAACCAACGGGAATTCATTGGGGTCATATTCCAGGTCTGCATCCTGCACGATCACAAACGGCAAAGTAGCCCCTTGGAAACCAGTGCGTAAAGCTGCACCCTTCCCACGGTTCACCTCGTGCCGCAGCAAGCGAACCTTATTGTTAGTATCTGCAATCGCCTGAACGATGTTAGAAGTGCGGTCGCACGAGCAGTCATCCACGACAATCACCTCACCGACCAATGAAACAGCAAGAACTGCATCAATAACCTGAGCCACAGTAGCTTCTTCGTTGTAGGCTGGGATGACCACAGTGAGTGGCTTATTAGTATCTGAAGGAATCATAAAATATGTGGATTTGGGGAAGCAGTAAACTTGAAGGCATCCTTTCACTCAATTATTGTGAAAATACCAAGAATTTTCTGGCAACAAAGTTGACTAGTGCCGAACTAACAGCAAATGCACCAGCTGCAAGCCAATTAGGATAACCGCAGTCAATCATCCAGTTCTTCCCCAACTCACCACCAAAGAAGCTGATCACGGAAATAAAGGTAAACACCCCCATCTCAGCCCAGAATCCGAACTTTCCTGAGCTAAACACCAACCAGCGATTGGTGAAATACGCGAAAAGATTAGCTGGAACAAAAGCTGTGAATAGCGCAACTCGTAGATGATTCTTGCGCTCATCGGGCAACAAATCATCCGACATGTATTCTGGTGCATACCAGTGGAACATAGCCACCACCATCACCAGCACTAGTGACGAGAGAACTCCACAAACCCCATATTTGAAAAACTGAGCCCAAAGAGGACCATCCGTTTGCATAAGCTCATCGAAAATAACTTTGGGGTGCAATGGGATCTCCCCAAACACAGGAACGATAATCGATGCTGTGTATTTTCTCGGCGTGCTCATCTGGATACAAAAAACGTCGCTAGCAAAAAAATGTTAGCGACGTTCTTGAAATTTGGTCATTCGGAGGAACTATCCACCGATGTCAGTGCGTCCACAAAGTACTGCACCTTCTTCAGTGCTGAGCATCTTCGTTGTAATGTCACCTTTGAGCTCTGAGCTAGACTTTAGCTCGCAACGCTCAGATTTGATAGTGCCGTCTACTTTTCCGTAAAGTTTCACTTCACCAGCTTTGATATCGCCCTTGATTCTTGCGTTCTCTCCAATAGTAACCTTACCCTTTTCAGAAGTAATTTCTCCATCGATCTTACCGTCGATGATCATATCGTTAGAAAACTTGATCGAACCTGTGATTTCGATCCCACTCGCGAGAACATTCGTTGCATTTGCCATAACTACTGGGAAGTCACCACAAATTGGCAACGAGAGCAATTTAATAGTTCTAAATAAATTACCACACCTAATCTTCCTCCTCATTGAGCGCGAATTCAGCCCACTCAACAGCATCATTGAGCGCTGGAACAGCATCCTCTAAAAGAGCATCAAGATCTGGCTCATCAGTAGCGTAGCGGAAGGCAAGCAATGGTCCCCCGTGCTCGATCGTTGGCTCCTCCTCGCCAATTGTGCTCTCACGAGCAAAGTACCAATCGAGTATACCCTCTTTAGTGTTTGGGTTCCAATGCGCAATCAGTTCGATTGTAGCCATGGGGTCCTCTTCACCAGCTTCACGCTGCGCATCAATATCTTCATCGTCGCAGTCAATTCCGCCAACTATTTCAAGCTGCGTGCTGTCTGGGTGCTCTCCAAGAAGCTCTTCAATGACTGAGTATTCCTCACTTGCTTTTTCGATGATTATCATAAGATCTCGAACCATGCCTCATAAGTAATAGGCTGCAAGCCTGATTTCGTGAAAACAATCGAGCACACCCAATCTCTATTGATCGATAAAGAAACTCAAGTTCTCCAACTCCATCGCCAAATCAACACGGGTAACAACCACATATTCTGGAGTCTGTAGAATCGTTGGGGAGAAATTCAAAATCCCCTGCACACCAGCCTCTACAAGCGTGTTTGCTACCTCTTGCCCAAACTCTGCGGGAACACAGAGAATAGCCATCCGCACCTTGTTCGCTTTGATGAATTCTGTCAGCTCACTATCTGGGTGCACAGGCACTGGCACACGGGCAGTATCAATGCTCTCGGGATATTTATCAAAGGCAGCCAAGACATCGAAACCTTCCTTTAGGAAACCTTCATAGCGCAGCAAAGCGCGCCCTAAGTTACCAGCGCCGACCAAAATAACTGGTTGAAGGGTAGCTCGCCCGAGAACTTCACGGAATGCCCCAAGCAACACATCAACAGGGTAACCTAGCCCGCGAGTGCCAAATTGCCCAAAATATCCAATATCTTTGCGTAGCTGCGCAGGCTTCACGCCAGCAGCAGACGCAAGTGCCGACGAGCTGATAGTCTCAATCCCCTTTTCGCTCAGTCGTCTCAAACAACGACTATAGAGAGAGAGACGATAGATCGCTTTACGCGGTATTTCTACTTTATCCACAGATATAAAATATAGGAGTAATCCTAGGAGATGGCAACAGAATCTAGACTAATGTGACTGAGCTATTTTATTGGTAATCTCTAGCGCAACATCCAGAGCGGCTGCTCCATGGGTACCAGTCACCGCTGGAGTTTCCCCCTTGGACACACAATCAATAAAGTGCGCTAATTCCAGCTTCAACGGCTCATCTTTCTCGATTTCCACTTCACTCTTCTTAATTGCCATGCCTTCTTTCCAGTACATCTCGCCACTTTGTTCTTGGTAGTCGAGCGAGAGGTAGCAATCCCCCTGGAACACACGTAACTTACGCATTCTCTCTGGAGAAATACGGCTAGCCGTCACATTGGCAACACAGCCATTTTCAAATCGAATACGTGCATTCGCGATGTCTTCACGGTGAGTCAGCACATTGACCCCCACAGCATCAATGCTCGCAACTGGGCTTTTGACGAGGTGGAGAATAATTTCTAGATCGTGAATCATCACATCCAGAACCACACCAATATCCATGCTGCGATTAGGGAACGGCGAGAGGCGGTGCGCCTCGATAAATTTTGGCTCAGTCAGACGCTCCTCAAGCGAGCGCATCACAGGGTTGAATCGCTCGATATGACCAATCTGCAGAATTCGATCCTTAGCATGGGAGGTCTCGATCAATGCTCGCGCATCATCTAGGCTGTTGGCAATCGGCTTTTCCATGAGAATATCACAGCCCAATTCCATAAGCTTACAGCCGACCTCACGGTGCACCACTGTTGGGACTGCCACACTAACCGCCTGGCTAAGCTCAGCTAGTTGCTCTAGCGAAGAAACTGCAACACCACCAAATTCATCAGCAACGGCTCTCGCACGCTCAACATCTTGATCATAAATCGCTGTTAATTCCACATTCTCTAAAAGTGAATACACTCGGGCGTGGTTACGCCCCATTGATCCTGTGCCCGCTACACCTGCCTTGATTCTCATGCGTCGCTTTTATGCTACCACCACAGATCTGGCAAGGCGTTAGCTAGGCATCACTGACAAATGATGAGCCACCGCTATACTTCTAGAGCATAAATGGTGATTTGGTGCTCGTCACAAAGACGCTCCACATCTTTGCGCCCCAGCAGCAGAGTCTTTTCCGCCTCACAGGCAATCACAGCCACCCCCGCCTCACGACAAGCTTCAATGGTGAGCGCCCCGAGACAAGGCACATCAAACCTAAAATCTTGCTTAGGCTTAGACACCTTGGCCAGAGTGCAGCTCTTTCCGCGTCCAAGTTCACCACCACGTTTGATACAAGCATTTGTCCCTTCAAAGGCCTCGACAGCTAACACCGTACCATGACGCACCACCACACTTTGACCAATATCCATTCGACTGATCTCCTTGGCAGTACGGAAACCAAATTCAGCATCCTCAATCGCACGCTTCTTGAGCTTTGGGCCACAGACATGCCCCACACTTGGCAATAATTCCTCAAGGTGAGTCGTGGCATCCATCAGCTCAATACCATCTTTCTGCAACTCATCAGCAACGGCGCCAAATAAGGTCTCAGCATTGCGTTCTTTGACTTTTGCTAGCATTACTAGGGTGCGCATATCAGGCCTTAGATCAAAAAGGTTACGCGGTGCAATCTGCCCGACCATAATTGCCTGACTCACCCCTTGCTTTCGGAAAAACTTAATCACTCCCCCGAGCTGCCCTACACGAAACCACTCCATCGCCTCCACAAGACCTGCAACCTCCTCCTTTGTTTCGCTATGAAACCCTGCAACCACAAGCTTTACCCCAGGCACTTTCTTCCGCGCCGCAGCAATAAATGTCTCTGGATAAATTCCATTCCCAGCAATTATTCCAATCGTCGTCTCCATTTCCTATATACTATAAGGTTTCACAACTCATTTGCCTAGCGCCGAACCTATGCACGCGCCTAGACTCAGAGCTCTCACCTTCTTTTCGGTTCACAAGTGGATGAGCCGAAAAGAGAACACAGAGGACAAACAACTGCCAGCCTTTATTGGTACTCAGTCGCTGACTGATTAATATTATCACATAGATTCCCTCAATTAGCCGTCTAGCCCACTCTGGAATGCTAGTGGATAGACGGGCGCAGTGAAGCGTCAAGAGGCAAGTGCCCATCAACTATATCAATCCTCATACAGCTCACCATATCGTTAAATTGTCCGCGCGGCTCACATCTTGAATTATGCTTCTCGCAACAAGAATACACAGTCCAACACCACGGTTGACCCACCGCTCTTGATTACTATTTCTCACATGTCAGCTTGATCACTCAATCCAGATTACTCCAATGCAAGCTTTCGGTCTAAACTCCCAGCGACCGCTATCTTTGATAGGCCTTCTTTTACCAGGGCACCTCCGGCAACTAGCGTTGGTGGTGCTGGAAAGAATTTCAAGCAAGGCAAGGCGTGATGATTGAACGGATTCATATCCGTGAGCGAAGAACAACGAAGCCCTGCGCAGAAAGTCTTTCCAGCCCGAAGGGTGGCTATCGACAAAACGAGCTATGCTCGCAAATTTAAAGAATCAATAACTCACACACCGACAACGGGAGTTGCCGGAGGTGCCCACCATTATTGCTTGATCTTCACTTGATGAAAAAGTAACCGATGATGATATCATGAAGCACACACAATAACTTATGAGCGCCCTCG
>NZ_JBDOPO010000332.1:0-15974 GCF_039830215.1 Rubritalea sp.
CGCCAATCTCAGCATAAGTGAGCCCCTGTTTACGAAGAAGTACAGCTTGCTTGCGTCTATCTTCGAGTTGGCTAGGTGTGAGCGTACGTGCGTCTTGAAGTTTCATAGCTTATATCCAGCAGAAATAGTGCCAACTGGTTTTCCGCCTGATTAATAACATGAGATTTTGAGGTGTGATTCATTGCTAGCGAGGGATGGGCGCCAGGCAATGGAGCCATATTATTGACAACCGTGAATTCTATTCTAGGGTGAGATCGGAACTCTTTTCAATCGTTAGCCCCTTAGACGAGTTGTTTGAGGTTGGCTCGGATGCGGTATCCTTGCCGCTTTGGTTGAGTGCCAACTTTAGCAAGCCAGTCTAGAATGTCGGCTTCTAGTTCTTTGCAGGAGTCATTCCAGGTATCAGTTTTCTTAAGGACGTGGATACATTCTTCGACATGGCTGAAGTAGACTTCGTCAGCACCTGTGCTTTTCAGAAGATGGAGTTCGTCTTGAAGTTCTTTGAAAAAGGCCAGCTCGAAGCCGTCGCCAGCGTCGCGCGCTGCACGTTCCAAGGAAATAGTGATGGGCGGGGCAATAGGAACTAGTGCATTGGCTATAGAGCCATAACCAATACGTCTAAGCATGTGGGCTAGTCTCTTGTATAGGTCTTCGAGCTTGAGCAGACGCAGTGAACATTTGTGCTCTAAATAGTGAATGACACCTTCGTAGACATCCTCGGTGAATGCAAACCCATCTTGCTGGGCATCCACTGCAGCCTGCTCGATGGCCCTGCGGATCCATTGCGTGCTGTAGCCAGTGACTTGGTAGCGTCCTACTTGCAGGACTGGGAGATTACCGACGATGCATATCATAGTTTTGTGAGGTGGGGTTTATTAGTCTTTAAAAAGCGGGCGCTGGAGGGCGTTGCTGTGTGAGCGGTTCTCGAGCTTTTGGATTTCACGGATGAACTCACCAACGTCTTCGAACTGGCGATAGACGGAAACGTAGCGTACATAGGCTACAGGATCGATGTCATGGAGCTTGTCCATTACCTTGACACCAATGATGTTAGATGGGCATTCAGACAGGTGATCCTTGTGGAGTTCGGCGAGAATTTCTTCTACGGCGCGGTCCAATCGGTCCATCGAAACTGGACGTTTTTCGCAGGCTTTGACCAGCCCTCGCAATAGTTTCTCACGGTTGACAGTTTGGCGGGTGCCGTCGCGCTTCACCACTTGTAGCTCGGTGCGCTCAATTTGTTCGTAGGTCGTGTAACGGTAGCTGCACTGAAGGCAAACACGTCTGCGACGGGTAGTCGTTCCGTCTTTCGACATTCGAGAGTCGATGACTTTATCTTCTAGAGATCCACATTGAATACAGCGCATTGATACAGGTAAGTTGGGATTGTGTATGTGGAGTGAGCTCCGTGAAGTCTATGCTAAAAAAGAGGAATAAAATAATGCGGCTATCATAGTTAAGTGATCTAAACTAAAAGTTTTAAAATGATGGGAAGATTCGTGAGTTGTTCACAAAAAAAGACAGAAAATTGTAAAATGTTCGGTCTTGGCAAAAGTAGTTTGAGGTGCATAGTGCCGCAGTAATGAGCGAGCAGCCTACCAAATTAGTTGAGAAATCTGAAGCAGTTTCCATGCGCCAGGATCTAATGGTGCTGACAAAGGTACGTTTGAACGTATTTGTTTTGGTTACGACACTTTTTGGCTTTATCCTAGCGTCTAAATCCCAAACAGGAGCATTTACCTGGGGGATGGTCAATTGGTGGTTGTTATTCCATACTTTACTGGGCACTGCAGCTGCAGCCTTTGGAGCTGCAGCCTTCAACCAGCTAATGGAGATCGAGCAAGATCGCACGATGGATCGGACCAAGAATCGTCCATTGCCGTCCCAGCGCATGAGTGTGACGTCTGCTTTCATCATTGGCTGGGGCCTTTCTGCTTTTGGAGTGATTCACCTAGGTAATATGGTGAATGCCGAGGCGGCTTATATAGCTGCGGCTACGATAGGAATTTACGTTTTTGCTTACACCCCAATGAAGCGCCAACATTCTGCGAATACTTTAGTGGGAGCTATCCCTGGGGCAACACCGCCAATGATAGGCTGGGCAGCAGCAGGCTGCTCATGGTACGCTATGGAGTCATGGTATTTATTTGCTCTACTCTTTTTATGGCAATTGCCTCACTTTGTGGCGATCAACTGGTTTTGCCGTGAGCAATACGAAGAGGCTGGGTATAAAATGTGGTCAAATGGCGACGTGAGCGGCAAGAAGACGGCCCGCTTGGCATTGATCTATTCAGCGATGTTGACGCTGCTCGCTCCTCTAGCGTGCTTGCCGGGACTTGGGATGGCAGGTTGGGCTTTTGGTGTCGGAGGATTTTTAGCCGGAGCCTACATGTGTAAGCTGTCGGTCGATTTTGGACGGATTGGCGACCGTAAGTCGTCGCGCAAGTTGTTCTTTTTCACACTCTTGTATTTACCCTTAGCTCTCATACTTTTGACCATTAGTTGGAATTGAGTAGGTAGTACTCACTTTATAAAATCATCATGAATGTTTCTGAACTGGATCCCGCTGAACGCGACCCTAAGGCAATTCGCCGTACCGTAATTATACTTTGTCTTATGATGGCGGTGGGGGGGCCTGCGATTATTTGGGCATACTTCCAAAAAGACGCGAAGGATAGGCAGGAAATTCTCGATGGACGCTCGCCTCGTATTAGCCATTTGACGAAGAATTTTGCAGGCATTTGTCAAGACGGCGAGAGTCGTGGTCTTGATGACCTCGAAGGTAAAGTCTGGGTGGTTGCTCCGATCGTTCCGAATCACGCTGAGGAAAATAAAATCCAGCTAGCTAAGATGCAGGAGTTGGCAGAACGCTATAAAGGCCGTGAGGACTTTCACTTGGTATGTCTCTCTGTAGCTGACCCGACAAAGCATGGTTACGAGGAATTGGCGAAGATTGCCGATGAGGTCGGAGCAGATATCAAACAATGGTGGTTCATGGCTGCTGGTGAAGAGAAAATGATAGGCTACCTAAAGGATCATCTCAAGATGGCTCACATCAATGAGCGTAAAGCCGAGGATGCCAAAAAATTTGGTAAGTACGATGTGCCGGCGCAACTACGGGTGGTTGACCAAAGTCGCCGGGTGCGTGGTGAGCATCAACAGTTCGATTTCGATTTCGCCGCAGTGAGGCAATCTGAGGCTAGAGAGCAAGTCCGAAAAAATCCTAACTTATTAGAGGATAAAGACAGTTATGATGGAAAGTTGAGGGGGTTTTACTATGACATGGACAATATTTGGACCAAGCGCATGCACAAGGTCATCGATTACACGTTCAATGAAGATGAGGCCGACAAAGATCCAGATTACAACAAAGCGATTTTTGTTGTCCTATTGATTGTGGCATTCATCGCTTTCCAAGTAATTCGTTTGCGCAAACGCGCAAATGGGTAAAAGTGATATTAAAGGAAACAATCATCATGACGGATAAAAGCAAAATCATCGCAATATACACGGGAGTGGCAGTGATCGCTGTCAGCCTAATTATTTTTTTTAACTGGCTAGGAGGAGTACGACAGGCGCGCGCTTCCGAAAGTGAGCAGAAGCGCAAAGACGCCATGGCGTTGAGCATTGAAGACGTGGTGCAGCCGATCACCACTTTAAACAGGCAGCTGACTACCAATCTCAAGGGTGTGAACCAAGACGGTGATGCTGTTAGTCTTTTTGACATTAAAGGTAAGGTTGTCGTTTTTGCTCAGTTTTATTCACGCTGTAATATGTGTCTGGGCTACAATAAGATCATTATGCAAGAGCTTCACCAAGAACTCAAAGCGAACCCCAATGTACATTTTGTGACTGTCACGTTAGATCCAGAATTTGACACACCAGAAAAGCTACAAGAGTCAGCTAAAGTGTGGAATGCTGATAGCGACTCGTGGTGGATGATTAATGTACCAAAGGAGGAACTTACAAAATTTTGCCGTGAGCAACTTTGGTATATCGATTTCAAAGAGAATGAAAAGAAAACCGGCGCTTCAGATGCAATTACCCACGATATGGGAATTGCTGTGATCGATGCGCAATCGAGGCTGCAAGCGAAGGTGAATTTATTTGAGCTGTTAGCGAACGATCAAAAGGACGTCTATGAGGCAAAGAAAAGCCAATTGCTCGAGGTGATCGAGTTATCTCTTATGGATTCTAACAAAAATTAATAGTCTGTATTCTATGTCATCTTATAACGAATTTCTTCAACGCGAGCCAAAGCTAGCTCTATCTCAAACTCTAAAAACAGTAGCATGGGTGCTGACAGCAGTGGTGCTAGTATTGGTCGGGCTGATGCGTCGCCCCGAGTTGAAAATAGCATTGCCTGATGGGATTAATTTTGGATTTCTCCCGCCAGTGCATGCTATGTTGAATAGCGTTGTGGCTATCGCGCTTGTGGTGGCTGTACTAGCAATAAAAAACAAGAAAGTTAAACTACACACACGAGCAATCAATGTGGCTATGATTAGCTCTGTTCTGTTTTTACTTTGCTACGTGGCTTACCATTTTACTACCTCTGAAACCCTTTTCGGAGATCTAAACGGTGATGGGGTGGTAGATGAACAAGAAAAACTAGAAGCAGGTAGCGCGCGGACGGTCTATTTTGTATTCCTCATTAGCCACATCGTGTTAGCAGGAGTAAGTCTTCCGTTCATTTTGTTCACTTGGATCAACGGAGTGACCAATCAGTTTGCGAAACATAAAAAGTTGGCGCGCTGGGTCTTTCCTGTGTGGCTTTATGTGGCAGTGACTGGGCCGATCTGCTATTTCCTCCTCAAGCCCTACTATTGAGAAGCTAGATTATAAAATTTAAAGAAAGAGACGCATGAAAGTAATACGCTACCAAGATGCTCTGTACGCTGAATTTGTTCAGATATTAGACCGTCAAGCTATTCCAAGCTCAGACATCTATGAGACTGTGGCAGCCATTGTGGGGGCCGTGAAAAAGGACGGTAATAAAGCTGTGTATGAGTATACTCAAAAATTTGATAAGCTGACGTTGACTGATGAGACTCTCTACGTGAGTGAGGCTGAATTGGCTGAGGCTGAAGAATTGGTCGAAGATTCTGTGAAGGAAGCTATTGCTGCTTCGAAGAAGAATGTCCAAGCATTTGCTCATAAAAGTATGCGCCAAGATTGGAAGTATACTAATGCGGAAGGTGCTGAGGTAGGAGAGCGTTTTGTACCATACGACCGGGTTGGAGTGTATGTGCCGGGAGGTAAGGCGCCTCTTGTTTCAACAGCTCTGATGACGGCAGCCATTGGTCAAGCAGTGGGAGTGGAGAATATCTTAGCTGCTACTCCCGCTGGAGCCACCGGCAAGGTTAATCCATCTTTACTTTATGCTCTAAAGGAATCTGGTGCCACTGAAATCATCAAGGTTGGTGGAGCTCAGGCGATTGCAGCCATGGCTCTAGGAACTGAGACGGTGAAGCCAGTGGAGAAAATTTTTGGACCCGGAAACAGCTTTGTAGTGGAAGCAAAACGCCAGTTGGTGGGAGCAGTCTCTATCGACCTTTTACCTGGGCCAAGTGAGGTTCTTATCATCGCTGACGACTCAGCAAATCCTGCTTTTGTCGCTGCAGACTTGTTGGCTCAGGCAGAACACGGTGGTGACAGCGTGGTCGGATTTGCGACAACTTCGGTTGAGTTGTTAGCCAAGGTCGAGATTGAAGTAGAACGACAAATTAAGAATCTCTCCCGCTCTGAATACATCCGTAAAGTTCTCGATATTGGGACATTTGCATTGGTTGTTCCCCATTTGGAGGAAGCTGTGCGCATTTGTAATGTTTTCGCACCAGAACATCTCTCGCTCATCGTCGAAGACGAAGAGCGTTGGCTCGATCAGGTTAAAACAGCTGGAGCTATTTATGTGGGTAATTTCGCGGCTGTCGCTGTGGGGGATTTCCTCGCAGGACCCAGCCACACGCTACCTACCGGTGGTTCTGGTAAATCTTTTTCTGGCATACGTGCTGACCAATTTCAGCGCCGCACAAGCATTGTGCGTATGGATCAAGCAAGCGTGCAGAAGTCGGAGAAGTATGTTGCCGAGTTTGCCAGAGTGGAAGGACTC
This sequence comes from Rubritalea sp., assembly GCF_039830215.1. Lineage (NCBI taxonomy): Bacteria > Pseudomonadati > Verrucomicrobiota > Verrucomicrobiia > Verrucomicrobiales > Rubritaleaceae > Rubritalea > Rubritalea sp. The sequence goes on from NZ_JBDOPO010000332.1 coordinate 6,113, forward strand.
GACGCTCACGGTGCATCTGTGACTATCCGAGCGAACGCTCAATAGTGGACACAATTCATGCTTCACAGTCACATGGCCTCAGCATACAAAGAGGCCATGGAATTTAAAAATGTCACAGCACACGCGAAAGCCAATATTTACTTCGACGGGAACGTAGTCTCTCATGGGATTACCCTGAAAGATGGTACAACTAAAACCTGTGGAGTTATTTTTCAAGGAAGTTACCATTTCGGCACAGAAGCGGCTGAGCGTATGGAGATTATCGATGGAACGTGCAAGGTGAGACTCGATGGATCAGAGGTAGTAGAGACTTACGTAGCTGGCCAGCACTTTGATGTGGCTGCTGATTCAGGCTTCACTATCGAAGTGGGAGATCGACTAGCTCAGTACATTTGTTCATATATTCAAAACTAAGTACGGTTATTTTAGTTTAAAATGACCACACAAAAAAGCTCAGGCTGTATAGCCTGAGCTTTTTTGTGATTAACAAATTAGTTTTGAGTGTTGATGTTCCCTCTTACTTTTAGATTGGTTACTTTTGTAAATGAAATTTGGTCAATAATCTCATCTTCCCAAGGTGTTTCAGTAAGCTGTGCAACCAGTGTCCATTCACCTTTTGTCACAATGTACTCATCGAGGCCTGTGATGATACTGTCCTTAATATTAGTGAGTTCTTGGCTCACAGGAATATTTTTGATTGTTGTTTCATTAGACGGATTGTCATCTGGGTAGACGTAAAAACGAACCGTAGAATCTGGGTACATGTTGGTGATATTAAAAGTGGCATCAGGTATCTTGAAATACCTTTCAGAGCTGTCGATCCCCGTCAAACTACCCACATGTTTTGGTAGAATTTTTACTTCTTGCGAGGCAAATTCATCTGCGTCGATCTCAGCGTTTTCATTGATGGTGAAATTTATACTACCAGAAACCTTAGTTGAATCAGATCCGCCCATGAGAGGCATAGGCATGTATTTTACAGTTTTAGCTTGCACGTTGTCATCGATGGTCGAGAGCGTGAGTCTTTTGGTGCTAGTCTCGCTCATCAGTACCACAGAATTGAAGCGTGGATCCGCGATGTCTGATTCAGGAGTGAGATTCTGCACCGTATAGGTTACGTAAAAAGGCTTGTCCGCACGTGTGAAGGGCTCACTCGTCGCAGGGCCATCACTGATGATCGATAGTTCTGCAGATGGGGCGTGTGTGTATACTGTTTTTGAGTCTAGTGAGTACTCCTTAGATAGATTGCCAGTCTCTACAACAAAAAGGTCGTAGACTGTTTTGTTGAGAACGCCAAGTTTACCTTTTGCCCCATCAACATTTTCAATGTCAGTGTGGTATTCGTAATGTGGGGTTTCGCCAGGCTTACCAGTTATGAAGTGTGACTCCCTGATGTAGTTGGCGTATTCTCCTGCGCTACAAGCTATTGAGCTTACGAGTAATGTTATGTAGATTGTTTTCATTGAAGTGGCTTTCTATAGTGAAGACTTCTTTTCAGTTTCTTCAGTTTCCATAGCTTTAGGCGACACCGAGACTAGGTTGGTGCCTCGGCGAGCAATCACGAGTTTGTTGAGCTGTCGCAGACTCTTTTGTTGCTCGAGTGTGATGGTTGCTTTACCTATTGCTTGGTCGAATGAGACAGGAAACATATGGATCCATGATCCGTTAGCGGATAGAAATTTCTTCCAACTGACAAGTTTCCCTTTGGTTGTATTAGTCGCTATTTTACTTTCAAGGTCCTTAGGTAGCACAATGATGGAGCCTTTAGGAACCAGAGCCAATTTCCCTCGGCTGTGTAAAATGATTGATGTTTCTAGCAGGCCTTTCTTTTCCCTTTTACTAAAGCCTCTTGTAGAGTCTTTTTCCTCAGCGTGAAGTACTGCAGAACTGACTAAAAGTGTGGCGAATGAAGCAGCCATTGCTATCAGAGATGAAATTTTCATAGATGATGATTTATTTGATGGGAAATAAGAAGCCTCGGTTGTGAGATTAAGGTTTTCGTAAGTGGTTAATCGTTAGTGGTTTTTTCGGCCTTTTTTCTTAGCTTGATCTTTTTCGTGATCTTTTCTGTGTGACCTATCTTTTGGTTTGCCGCCGCCAGCATAGCCACAACCCTTAGAGGTGTCGTAGTCAGAATAATCGTGTTCATTTTTGGTTCCCTTAGTGTACTCACGGTTACTTTTCTTTCCACCTTTGCCTTCATCGTCCTCATAGGTACCGTCTCCGTCGTAGTCAGTGTCTAGCTCTCCATTTGGTCCACCTTGGCCCTCGCCAGGGTTGCTGACATCAATGCCGTCAATATTGTTACCGTGACCGTTATTTGATTTACCGCCATTAACCTTATCCATAGCCTCGCCTTTTGCTGATCCTATCTGAGTTTCTATATCTGAAAAACTGACAAGAACAATGGAGTCTTGCATGTCATAGCCTGAGCTTGAAGTGTCAGTATGCGTGAGTTCTGCTGCATAAATGATGTCGAGGTCGCCTATACTCAATGTGCCATCAGGCCCCTGTGAGTAATCCTGCATGTACTTCTCTGCGGAAGTCGCGAGCTCGTCACTGGCTGGGTTTGACGGAGGCTTTTGGCCTTTGGTGAGCACTTGAATTTCGGAAGATGAGTTGTATATCCACTCGTCGTAACCAGTATAGCGTGAGCGAAATTGAATTTTAACCCCAGGTTCAACCTCTTTTTCGATCAGGATATCGGTCGTGTCGACCGCGCGGCCAGGCCCTGTGAAAATATGCTCCCAAGGACCAGTTCCGAACTTAATTTCTGAAACTGAGTCATATTCATTACCCCTACGGTCGGTAATGCCTGTACCAATCATACTGACTTTAACCAGAACCTTTTTAGTGGTTGTCACAGTATCAGTGTTTTCATCAATATCTACCACATCAGTGACGTCTATAGGGTGGGTGATTTCCCAGGAAAGATTTGGAATGACATTAGGAACCACAACTGTGGCGTCAATGTGGAGCTTACCTATTGGAATGGATGGCTCGGCAGCTTGAGTGTAAGTTACCAATGCAGCCGTTGTACTGACTAGAGTTAATAATTTTTGAGTTTTCATTCTTTAGTGTATTCGGTTTTGCAGAGACGATTTATGGCTCTAAAATACAAATATGAGTCTTAGTGCGGAGCTCAGTGTGAGATTTATTCTTCGTCTAGTATATAGTTTATATTACAGTTTTTTTACTAAATTGATGTCTACATAATTTCTTGATGATGTTTTATTTTAGAGTGTTATGATATTTAGTAGAGCAAATAGATTCGTTTTCTTTTGTACATTATGCCCTTTAATCACTCTTGCTGTAAATCGAACTTTTAGGATGCTCGGTTCATGCGGGCTTGTTGAATAGTCACTAAGCTCAGCTTTTGTAAGGGTTTGTTGGTTACCATAAGTACCTTAAATTTTTGAACATTCTTGCTTTTTTGCGGGTGAATAATTCACTTTTACAATTGTAATTGTGAATTAAGGTACTCAATAGGTTTGTTACCTTGGCAACAAAAGAGGAATGATTTGCTTCAAACAAAACTCAGAGAGCTGAACTCTCTGAGTTGCAAGGTGGAGAATGCGTGTGTTGAGATCCTTAGAATTTTCCTAGCGTGTCTTGCCAGATTTCGCGGCTGTCTTGTAGGAGCTTTTCATGGTCTCGGTCGGAGAGGGTTTCATCTGCTTTAGCTTTGTCTTCTTGGGCTTCTAGGGAATCGATTTTACGACGAAGTGATTTAATATCGCCTGAGCTGAGTCGGTCGGTGGCTTCACCGAAGCGAATGGCTTCTTCCATCTGGAATTGGAGGCGGTTAACGTTTGGAGTGATGATGCCTGCAGGTACTTTCTCCGTCATTTTGGCTTTGATTGATTTCTTAATTTGGCTGAGTTCTTCTGAGGTTTTTGTGAAGCTAGCGGCATCTCCAGCTGCGAGGTGTTTAGCTCCGACCTTGAGAAGGTAGTTGATAGCGTCTCGTGCGTCTTGTTCGCTGATGCGGTCTTCGGTGACGGCTCTTTGGATAGAGTGGTAGAGCTGGCTGTGCTCGGCCCTAAGGCGGGATTCTGATTTGGTATAATACTCGCCACCACCAGAGGTGAGCCGCTGGTGTGCAGAGAATTTATCTTTGAGTACACCAAATTCTGAGGTGTCACCTACGACTGATTTTACTGCATGTTTACGGTGTTTTTTGTGACCTATTTTTCCTTTAGCTTGAGCAGAGGTTGAGACTATGATGAGGCTGAGAGCGAGAATCGATGTGAATGTGTTTTTCATGTATCGTGGGTTTGGGTTATGAAACATGAAACTGCATTTTAGTCTAAGAGTTGCAGAGAAGGCTCATTTATTTTTAGCTCAAGTGCTCTTGCGTATGATTCTGAGTTGTGTTTTACATGTAGCCATGGCAAAGCAAGTAACTCCCGAACACTATGAGCTAAAGGTTGTACTCTATCAGATCGAACCTAGTATATGGCGTGAGGTTTCGATACCTTCGTCAGCTACTTTCTTAGAGTTGCACCATGTGCTCCAAGCTGCGATGGGCTGGGAGGATAAACACTTGCACGAGTTTCGTCATGGCAAAGGAAAGCGTCTCACGAGTGTGATCGCTTCAGTGGACGAAGACATTGTGCAGGGGGATGATTTTCGTGACGAAAACGAGGTGACTCTTAAAGAGATGCTAGGTCGCAAAAGGTTTCCGGCTCGGATGCTTTATCGTTACGATTTCAGAGAAGACTGGATTCATGAAATCGCCTTTTTACGTAAAGTCGAGTGCGACGAAGGTATGGCAAAAGTGTTAGATGGTGAGCGCAATTGCCCGCCAGAAGACGCCGGCGGGGCTCACGGCTACCAGGCATGCGTTGATGGCGACCTTGACTGGATGGATGATAATTATGATCCAGCAAAGTTTGATGCTAAGCTGGCACAAAACCGTGTGGCAAAGGTTAAGATTGGGTAGAAAGTAACCCTTTATTTAGGAAAAGTAATCCTTTAGCAGAGTGTTGAGAGCTTTACGAAAAGGGCTTGGTAAGGGAAGCGCTGGAAGTTTTGTTAGTGGATGCCAAGCTTCATTTTCCTGAAGCACTATTTTTTTCGGTGCCTGATACACATAAAGAGTTACTTTGTGATGGGTGATAGCGTAGTTGTCCTCAAGTAATAACGGCTGGTTTTCCAGCTCGTGCGCTAGGCGCTCTGGGAGCTTCCACATACCTGACCTCCGTGCTGATCCGCGGGCTTGGTGTAAGAGAATAGTCTGGTTTGTTGAATTCAGTGCAAGCATGCACAACTCATCTAACAAGACAGTTTTCTTGCGTGCTTTTTTTAGAGGAAGTTTGGTCGGGTCAGTAGCTGAGCACCAAGTTCTCACGGGGCAAACGTCACACTTTGGTGACTTATTTGTGCAGATTTGTTGGCCAAGCTCCATCAGGGCAGAGTTATAAAGTCTCGGGTGATCTTTTGACACTAAGGCTTCAGCCCATAGCCACAGTTGTTTGGTGCCAGTGGTGCTATCGACGCGTTCTTGGTAATCGAAAACCCTAGAGAAAATGCGTGCGACATTAGCATCGACCAGTGGTTGGCATTGGTCATAGGCAAATGAGGCGACGGCGCCAGCGGTGTATCGACCGATTCCCGGTAGATCGAGAATCTCGGAATGTAGCGTTGGGAATGTGCCATTGTGATTTTCACAGATTGCTTTGGCTGCTTTTTGTAGGTTTCTCACTCGCCTGTAATAGCCGAGGCCCTCCCAAGCGCTGAGGATTTCTTGCTCGGGTGCATCAGCGATCGATGCAGGTGTGGGGTAGCGCTCAAGAAACCGGGTGTAAAATCCTTTTCCGAGGACAGTGGCGACTTGGGTTTGTTGGAGCATGACTTCCGAAACCAAGATGTGCCAGGGATCGGTCGTTTGTCGCCATGGGTAGTCTTTGGCGACAAGCTTAAACCAATCAACGAGAGCTGATTGGAATAACCGAGTTTGTTTGGGTGTAAGCATTTTAGGTTGATGTCGGGATGGCGCTGATTGTGGCGGTTAGGCTATGTTCGGCTCCAGGGGCGAGGTTGTACACATCTTCTAGCGCATTAGAGGTCTCTACGCAAACGAAGTCATGGAACTCATCGTCTGCTAAGTCGGCTAACGATTTGGACTTTTCAGTCCAAGGGTTCCACACAACTGTTGATAGGCTGCCTGTCTTTTCAACGGTAATATCGCGCTTGAATCCTGGGTCGTGAATGACAACTGTTTTGTCAGTTTGAAGATACACCGTGTCGACTTCGGATTTGAAGTGGATGGAACCTTCTTGGAGTTTTGTTGTTCCGTCTAGAGCATCGAGATAAGTGGAGTTTTCAAGCCCGCTGAGAGTGGTTTTTCCGATGTCACTGACATAAAAGTAGCTGTGTAATGCTCCTCCTATAGTGACTGGAGTGTTACCATTGTTAGTGGTTTTTAGCGCTAAACTTAGTGATTGCCCGACTCTGATGGTGAGGCTGACACTTGTGTCGTCTTGGCAGATGTCGATAGTCTGAGTGTTCAGTTGTAGCGTGACTTCAGTGAATTCTTCAGTGCTGTGACTGCTAGCTAATTGCCAGAATCGGTTTCTAGCAACTCCATGGGCTGGCATGGACTGATCGTTTGGATGGGCTCCAAACCACGGCCAACAAATGGGAATGCCTCCGCGGATGGCTTTTCCTTCTGTGAATATTGCTTCTCGGCTCGTAAAAATGACGGGTTCTTGATCGCGTGGAATCCAATCAATAACGTGAGCTCCGTGAAGAGCAATAGTTGCCGAGGCGTGAGCATTGCTGATACGGATGGTTGGATAGCCAGGGGCAAAATCTTCATACCAAAGTTCAAATGGGATGAGGTGCTTTTTTGAGAGCGTTGGAGCCATGGGTATAGGCTGTATTGGTTCTCGTTGGAGTCAACTGATAAGCACCTCATTTGTTCTAACAACCATGATGTGGAGAAATCACTGGAACTTCGGAGTTGATCGCACATTTGGCTGTGGTTCACTGGTGGGAATGGAGGTGAAAGAACTCATAGAGGCATGCGATAGAGAGTTACAGGCGATGGGGGCTCAGCGTGAGTTACTCTGTGAAGTGGAGGGTTTTCCTATATACGGCTACACGCTCATGCGGAGAATGAGTGAGAGAACTGTCTATCTATCGTCGGGCATACATGGTGATGAGCCGGCAGGGCCATTAGCATTGTTAGAGCTCTTGAAAGAAAGGGTTCTTAACGAATCGTGCTCGTGGTACGTGTGTCCAATTTTAAATCCGACTGGGCTTCAGGCGGGGACACGTGAGAATTATCAGGGCTTTGATTTGAACCGCGATTACCTCAACTGCAAATCTTTTGAGGTAGCTTCTCACGCAAAATGGATAGAGGGGATAAAGTGCGATTTTGCGATTTCTTTGCATGAAGACTGGGAGAGTTCGGGCTTCTATTTTTATGAAATAAATCAATTAGAGGATCGCCCCCAACGCTACGCTCGGATGGTTGAAGCGCTTGCCCCTACGATGCCGATGGAGCCCGAGTCTCTCATCGACGACCATGAAGTTCGAGAGGCTGGGTGGATTTACCATGGAAGTGAACCTGATGAGCCGAAACATTGGCCAGAAGCTATTTTCCTAGCGGTGCAAGGATGCCCGCTATCCTTTACCTTCGAAACGCCGAGTAGTCTTGAGTTGTCGCTGCGCGTGAAGGCGCATAAAGTGGCAGTTTGCGCAGCACTGAGAATCTGTATCTAGTATTGATGTTGATATGTGTGCAGAATTTACTTACTTTTTTAGCTGATCATCTTTATAATTAACATCACTGGACTATTTCAAGTAGATCAGAGTTATGGGAAAAGCAGTTGAAAAAGAATGGTTTTATCTGAGCCTGGGGCACCGTCGAGGTCCGGTGACTTCTGAGGAAATTTGCCATAAAATAGCAAAGCAGGAGGTCTACCTTGACTCGACTCAAGTGTGGAAACAGGGGATGAAACAGTGGGTCAACCTAGCTGAAGCCAAGCCTTTTGATGCTGAGGTTAAGAAAATTAGAGCTGCTGCCGCCCAAGCAGATGCTCGTGTGATAAGTTCGATCGGTACAACGGGTAGAGATGAAGATATCAAGTGTAGTGGCGTTTCCAGAGCTCTCTTTAACTTATACTTTTATTTTGGCTGGTTTATTCCAGTAGCTCTGGCAATCGCCATTCTAACAGAGCTTCAAGTGTATCAAATACTCACGCCATCGAGAGTTAGTTCTAGTCTCTTTTTTAAAGTGCTACCATTACTGGCATTGGCTGTCACGACTTGGCAAATCGCTGCGAATCGAATGCAGCATGCTGGGTACGCAAAAGCACACGGGTTAGGAGTTTTCGTGCCAGTATACAACTTATGGGTTTATATGATATGTTTGTTTGCTCCCAGAAATTACGGTCACCGCAAAAAAAATGGAGCAGGGGCAATTTTTTACGTGCTTCTGTTTGGGGTGTTTACTGCCGGTAGTGGTTTGTTTTTTTGGGCTAAAGAAGGGATGAAGAACTTGTCACCACTCTCGATGACTGTAAATATGACCGAATTTTATAAGGATAAAACTGGTTACACCTCTCGTTTCAACGCAAACGCGAGTAGAGATGCTAGCTCAAAAGCGCGTCAGGAGCAGATGATTAAACAGAAAAAAAATGAGCGTGAGTAGTCAAAAGGAAGTATGCGCGAGAGACCGCAGACTACATCTCGCTTGGCTCTAGCAGGCGATTGTATCTCTCGATTTTTTTTGCCCTTCCCGTTGTAGGGTCAATCTCAGCAATCACTCCGCAAAGTCTCACTGGGCCCTTGGCTACAGGGAAGCGAGTAGGGAGCGATGATTTAAAACGATAGATAATGCTCTCTACATTTCGACCTAAAACGGAGGTTTCAGGGCCACACATACCAGCATCAGTAATATGGGCTGTTCCATTTGGCAGGATACGTTCGTCAGCGGTTTGGACGTGGGTGTGAGTGCCTACGATGACGGAGGCTTTCCCATCGAGATGGTAGCCCATCGCGATTTTCTCACTGGTAGTTTCGGCGTGGAAATCGAGGAAGATCATTTTGATGTCTTCTTTTATAAGAGCATCGACTGTGTCTTCTAGAATGATGAAGGGGTTCTCTAGAGCTTGGCCCATGAAGGTGCGGCCTTGGGCATTGAGAACGGCTAATTTCCCAGCGGGTGTATCGATAGTAATGAGGCCACTCCCTGGGACGCCTTCGGGATAGTTTATTGGGCGCAAAATGCGGTTCTCTGTACTGAGGTGAGCCGCTAACTCGCGTTGGTCCCAGGCATGATCACCGGTGGTGATGACATCTACACCAGCCTTGAATAGGTCGTTGGCTATGGAGGGGGTAATGCCTCGACCGCCAGCTGAGTTTTCGCCATTTACAATAATGAAATCGATAGCATGTTCCTTCTGAATAAGAGGAAGGAATTTGATCACTGACTTTCTGCCGGGTTCACCGACTATGTCTCCTAAAAAAAGAATGCGCATTGCGTAACTTGGTCTTCGTTTCATTCGTAAACAGATGTAGTATCTGCTGTAGCAGTTCGACGAGCAAACCACACCACCTCCAGCGATACCAGCCCTATCACTACCATGCCCCGTAAAAACTTAGCTTTGGAAATCTCCCTAGTTGTCAGCGTCTTGCTTGGAGCGTTCATTGTGCAAGCTGTGGTTTCACAAACGAAGCCCCCAAAAATGCCCAAATTTGAAACGTCCAACCAACTCGAGCCAACTTCAATAATAGTGGAAGGAGTCACTGCGGCCATTGGCGCTAATGATGAGCCTAACGAGGCCGTTCCCGCGGAGTATGATGCGCATCAATCAGCTCTTGGTCATGCGCCGCAATGGGATGATTTGGA
>NZ_JBDOPO010000238.1:0-15869 GCF_039830215.1 Rubritalea sp.
CGATCAAATAGCTGAAGTTGAGAGAAAGCTAAACAGCAGACCTCGTAAAGTACTCGACAGAAAGACCCCAAACTTTATGTTTTTAACACCTAACTAACAAGGTGCACTTCCAGGTTGAATCCAAGCTATGAAAACCCTGGAGAGATGTTCTCTTATGATTGAACGAGAGGCTCAGAGCGCCTGTATAATGAATCAGGCCGCTGTCTAGCAATCATTGATAAATGACAGTTAGTTATAACGACTCCGCACTCATTAAATGACAGCAGGCTTTCTATCTGTTTTGAATACTACGATATAGTCCTCACTCACCTAACCAACCTAACCACCACATTTCAAACCACATATGACCACCCTGGCCATCACCTTTGGAGCCATCATACTCTACATTATTGCCTATAATACCTATGGTAAATGGTTGGGCCAAAAAGTATTTAAACTCAGTAAAGACTCTGTGGCACCATCGATCGAGCTCGAAGATGGCAATGACTTCGTCCCAACCAAAAAAGGCATTATTTTTGGTCACCACTTCACATCCATAGCCGGAACTGGACCAATCGTTGGACCAGCATTAGCCGTCATGTGGGGGTGGCTCCCAGCACTTCTCTGGGTTCTCTTTGGCTCGATTTTCATTGGAGCTGTTCACGATTTCGGCGCTCTTGTGGTCTCGATGCGCAACAAGGGAAAAACTGTCGGCGATATCGCTGGCGATGTGATCTCACCCCGTGTACGACTACTTTTCCTTCTCATCCTTGTGATCGCTCTATCGATAGTACTGGCCATCTTTGGTTTAGTTATAGCGGTTGTATTCAGACTCTACCCACAATCGATCACTCCTTGCCTCATCCAAATTCCACTTGCCGTAATCATCGGTTTTTTCGTCCACCGCAAGGGACTCAACATCCTCATTCCATCGATTATCTCCTTGGGCGTGATGTACCTCTCAGTAACATACGGCAATATTGGTTGGCTGGCTGACTTCAACTCCACACTCGCAGCATTGCCTTTGATGACCTGGGTAACCTTCTTACTCGTCTATTCCTATATAGCCTCAGTCTTGCCAGTATGGATTTTACTTCAACCACGCGACTACATCAACTCACTGCAGCTGATTTCCACACTGGCGCTCTTAGTCGTCGGTCTCTTCGCAGCTGGAATATTCGGTGGCGCCCCCATAGACGGCATCCGTCAACCCCTAGAAATTGTTGCCCCTGCGATCGAACCCAATATCACAGCCAAGCAACTGCCACTCATCTTCCCATTTCTTTTCGTCACCATCGCCTGCGGCGCGGTATCTGGATTCCATTGCTTGGTTTCCTCAGGCACATCCTCGAAACAACTCCGCTGCGAAACTGATGCACGCTTCGTCGGCTATGGCTCAATGCTCACCGAAGGATTCCTTGCCGTTCTCGTTATACTCGCCTGCGTTGCTGGACTTGGTTTAGGACTGACACATGGTGATAAATTCCTCACTGGAACTGCAGCGTGGGATGCCCAGTACAGTTCATGGGCTAGCTCAAAAGGCTTACCAGCCAAAATTAACGCCTTTGTCACTGGCGCTTCTAATTTCCTCCAAACCCTCGGGATTTCGGCCACCTTCGGCAAGGCTCTGATGGGAGTTTTTGTAGCTTCCTTTGCCGCTACCACCCTCGACTCAGCCTGCCGTCTCCAGCGCTATGTCGTCCAGGAGCTCGGTGGTTGCCTCATCGACCTTAAACTCAGGAAACAAAGTGAACCTGAAAGATCAATCAATACCGAAGCCGCTCGCAAGACCTCATGGCTCACCAATAAACACATCTGCACCATCGCCGCATGCTTAATTGCTTGGTGGATGGCCTCCCTTCCATCTGCCGCTGGGAAACCCGCTGGCACTGGCGGCATGATTCTTTGGCCGCTATTTGGCGCAATCAACCAATTACTTGGCGGCTTAGCCTTCCTCGTCATCTTTTTCTGGATGCGCCGTAAGAAAATGCCGACATGGTTTATCACCATTCCCACGGTATTTATGCTTATTCTCCCAGCCTGGGCGATGCTCTACCAGGTCTTCATTGCCGCAATTGGCTCTGAGCTGAGCTGGATTGAGCAAGGAAGGTGGCTGCTTGTCGTCATCGGCATTTCAACCATTCTCTTGGAAATCTGGATGATTGTGGAGGCTATCGGCTGCTGGAGACGCACTTCGAGTAAAACCGACTGCATTTAGCATTTGCAGAAAGCTAATTTCTAGTTACTGCCTCTGGCGTGCTAGCGATCAAAAAACTACGCGTCGAATTTGGCGCCCGCGTCATTTTCAAAGACCTCTCCTTCACCGTCATGCCGAAGGAGCGTATCTCCTTTGCCGGACACAACGGCGCAGGTAAGTCCACCTTGATGAAATGCATCGGTGGTGCCCTCCAGCCTAATGGTGGTGAAATCAGCAAACCTAAAGACTGCAAAATTGGCTACCTGCCACAGGAAGGTATTCACGTGCATGGGATTTCACTCTGGGACGAGACGGAATCAGCCTTCGGTGAAGCCAAAGCAATCCAGGACAAGATCGACAAGCTTTCTGAGCAACTCGGCACCATGGATTCATCCACTGATGAATACCTAGAGCTTCTCTATAAAATTGGTGACCTCGATATCGAGCTCGAACAATTTGATCCGAACACCATCAAACCGCGTGTCGAATCAGTCCTCATGGGTCTCGGCTTCAAGCGCAGTGACTTCGATCGCGATTGTGCCGAGTTCTCCGGTGGTTGGCAGATGCGTATCGCAATGGCCAAACTCTTCCTGCAAGAGCCCGCCGTCCTCCTTCTTGACGAGCCCACTAACCACCTCGATATCGATTCCCAAACGTGGATGGAGCAATATCTCTTCAACTACTCTGGCGCGATCATCATCATCTCTCACGATCTGGCACTGCTCGACGCCCTAACTAAGCGCACCATCGCATTCTCACATGGCAAAGCGGAAGAATACGCAGGAAACTATTCCTACTACCTCACCGAATCCAAGCTGCGCAAAGAGATCCTCGTAAAGGCCTACCACACCCAGCAAAAGGAAATCGCCAAAACCAAGCAGTTCATCGAACGCTTCCGCGCAAAAGCATCCAAAGCGACTCAGGCTCAATCACGCATCAAACAACTTGAAAAAGTCGAACTCATCGAGCTCGAACAAGATGACGCAGTGATGAACTTCACTTTCCCATCCCCGCCTCCATCTGGTCAATCCGTTGCTAAGCTCGAAGAAGCTTCAAAGGCCTACGGTAAGCTCAACATTTTCTCCGGCTTCGACTTTGAAGTCGAACGTGGCGAGCGCCTCGCGATCGTTGGACCCAACGGTGCAGGAAAATCTACTTTCTGTCGACTCATCACCGGCCAAGAAGCCCCGGACTTCGGCAACTTCATTCTCGGCCAGAAATCAGCAATTTCCTTCTTCTCCCAGAACCACGCCGACGAACTCGACCCAGACAGAACAGTCATCGAGACATGTGAAGCAGTGGCATCCACTAAAAATGCCCCACTCGTGCGAAACATCCTCGGTTGTTTCCTCTTCCGTGGTGATGATGTTTTCAAAAAAATCGGAGTACTCTCTGGTGGTGAGCGCTCACGTGTTGCCCTCGTTTGCATGCTGATTCAGCCAGCCAACTTCCTCATTCTTGACGAGCCAACTAACCACCTCGACGTCCAATCCCAAGAAGTCCTTCAGCGCGCTCTGGCAGAATACCCAGGCGCCTACCTCATCGTATCGCACAACCGATCCTTCCTCGACCCTATCGTTACCAAGACCTTGGAATTCCGCCCAGGCGAATCTCCACAGATCTACCATGGCAACGTCACCTACTACCTCGATAAAAAGGCAGAAGAAAAAGCAGCCAGCAAAGGCGGTGGAAGCGTCACTCCAGCTAAACCCACACTGAGCAGCCTCAGCAGCACCCCTGCCTCAGTCCAGGCCAAAGAACCTAAGCTTTCTCGCAAAGAGCAGCGTAAGTTAGAAGCTGAAAAACGCCAAAAACGCAACAAGCTCCTCAAACCACTGCAAGACGAATTCTCAGCGCTTGAGCACACCATCAGCCAACTCGAAGCAAAAAAGGCCAAACTCACTGCCGAATTGGCTAGCCCAGAGGTCATGGCTGACCCGAAGAAAACAAAGGACGCAACAGACACCTATAAGCAACTAACAACCAAGCTCGACGCAGCAGTCACCCACTGGTCGAAGCTCAGTGAGAAAATCGAAACCCTCGAAGCATCCCTCAACTAAACGTCAGAAAAAATGCATTCCCAGCCCCGGCATAGAATTCATCCCATTCTAGGCTGGGGCTTTTTACTGCATAGTGTTAGACATTTTGAAGCAATCACCGTATACGTAGCAATAACAGCAAAATAATCACCTTCAATACCTTCTCCCATATGCCCAGTAAACCACTGGAGTCCCTTTACTGAGAAAACTGACTCTTAGTCCACGAGCCATAGCCATCATTGGAACTTATCAGAGACAAATTTCCAATTACCGGAACACCCCATCCCTGCAACTCAAGTACCATCCCTCTTCATCGGATACACTTGGTGCTTCCCCCCTGCGTCGGCAACTCGACCTAAGTAAATAGCCCAACAAAAACACGTCACGGAAGGTAACGTTCTTCACCGTAATATTGAATACATAATCAACTCTATATTCTTAGAACAGACTCTCAAGCCCTAGCATTCCTCAAGATGCTAACATAGAAACAATCTCTATCATGGCGCTACAAAATCCGTTGCATTTTCTAGCAGAGCTGTCTTGAACTTCGTGGTCATCTGTGTACCTTCGCACTAAGTAGTTCTTTGGCACTTGGACTTACCCCTCCTATTAGTGTCAACAGATTGCCTATTTCAGAACTACATATACAAATCAACAAACAAGAATATGGACTACGCAACACCCAACACAAATTCTCTCAAAGACGAAGAAGATGCTACAGCACCTGCTACTGCATCAACTATCGCAAGTAAGACTGCAGACCTTCGCCAGGCTGCCACAGAAAAAGCACGCACAGCAGCTCTAGGCATGCAAAATAGAGCGTCACAGATCAAACAAGCTGCTGGCGAGAGAGCTCAACAATTTCGCACATACGCTGGAGAAAAAGCATCAGCTCTCAGAGAAGATGCGGGCAACAGAGCAACTATCGTAAAGCAAGCCGCCACTGAAAAGTACGAACAAAGCAAAGCAAAAGCAAAAGACGTGCATGCAACATCAGAGGACTACGTTCGTCAGCACCCCACAAAATGCGTACTCGGCGCGTTTGGCGTTGGCCTACTCATTGGATTATTAGCTCGCCGCCGATAACCTATACGTATAGGACCCCCCATCTAATTTACGAACCGGCTCCTCCCCACTGGTGTGAGCCGGTTTTTTCACATTTAGTCACCACGCCAATGCGACAAACAGAACCGTCTCCACCAGAGAGAGATTTTACTATCAAGGACACCCTCGACTACTTGAAAGAGTCTGGTAGTGATTACCTCCGTGCAAAAACGGAACTCGCTAGTATCGAGGCCAAAGAAGCTGCAAATGAAGCAGTCAAACGCGCCATACTGGGTGCATCGCTCGCATTCTTCGGGCTCTTTAGCTACATATTATTGCTCACCACGCTCGTAGGCATTTTCTCAGAGCTACTCGAAGGCAAGTTGAGCAATCTAGAACAATACGTAGACACTTGGCCCGTAGTGACATTTGGATTCTTCCTCGTGCACCTCCTTTTTGTCTTCATCTTCCTAGATAAACTCAAAACCACGAGCAAGAAGACTCTCTTTGCACACACCAAGGCTGAAATAGAAAAAGACAAACAATGGCTTCAACAGATCAAACCGAACAAAGAAAACTAGAGCTCATTGTGCAACTCGCGGAGGCACGCAGCTCAGTCCTCGGCGCTAAGCTTTTACTCGATGACCAAATCTCTGAGAAAAAGTCCGCCATCTCTGATTTCCTTAATTTCCCAAAGCGAGTCAAGCGCTCTTTTACTGAACAACCAGCTATGAGTTTTGGCGTCGCTATAGCATCCGGCCTCGGCCTTTCGTTCATTCTCAAAAGGAAACCAAACAAGCAGCCTCAACAAAAAGCGGTGAAACGTTCTGCTATCTCAGCAGTCACCTTTGCCCTAGCTCGGCCAATTCTGCAAAAGCTCGCAGTCCAGTATTCGCAGCAATGGCTAGCCCAACGTGCTGAGAAAAAATTAGCTACGGCCCAGAGGCTCAACGAAAGATAGAGTTTCTCATGTCCCTTCGCCGCCTTATCATCCGCCTACGTGTATTCGTCACTCTCATTGTGGTGGTTGGAATCATCTCTGGCGCTGGCGCACTTGTTTACCTCCACGAAAAAGGACTCACCCATGCATCGGCCGAGCGTGTTGCACATGAGATGGAACGCTATGGCTTATTCGTCAGCTTCGACCAACTGAGCTTCCATGTCCTCAATGGACTCACAGCTAATAATGTCCGTTTTTATCGCACGGAAAAACGAGAGGTTCAAATCGCCGAACTACCGGCGATCGTCATCCACGTCGACAAGACGAAGCTGATGCGCGGACATCTGAAGATCAACACGATCTCTATAACCAATGCACAGCTCGCGATGCCGCTCGTACGAGGTGAGGCTGACAGCCCCATTCTCAATATAAAAAACGTCAATGGTAATATTGATCTACCAGGTAACCAGTCCCTCAGCACCACTGGTCTGACAGGCATGTACGAAGGCATCAAGGTCTCTATCAGTTGCAACATTTGGCGCGATGCCCCCAATGAAGATTTCAAACCAGATCCAGAGTCCAAGAAAAGCCGAGTCGCCGCTTATAAAGCATTCTTAGAACAACTCAAACAATGGGATTGGCCGGTAGACTCCCCACCAGAACTTAAGATATTCGTGGAGGGGAACCTATCCAATCCTAGCAAAGTAGATTTCGACTACCTCCTGTCATCCTCCAGCCTGACCTACAAGAATTACCCAATGGCAGACATTCATGTCGAGGGTGATTGGAATCAAAACCTCGTCACTCTCGACACATTCGAGTTCACCCATCAAGCCGAACGATGCATGCTCACTGCCGATTTAGATTTGCTCAAAAAAAGTGGTCGTTTCAAACTAGATTCCTCCATTCATCTCCAAGATTTTGCCTTGAAGGGCTTTGGCCAGAAAATACTCCAAAACTTTAGCGCCGCGGGGAAAAATCATATCGTAGCAAGCGGTAACTACCTACTCCCTAGCTCCACCAATCCAAAATTGAACCTCCAGATTATTGGTAAGGTGAGTAGCAGCGACTTCAGCTTCAGTGGAGCCTCGGTTGACAAACTAGATTCCGAATTTTCATGGAACAACGGAGACCTCTACCTAGACAAAATATCCGTCACTCATCGCCGAGGTAAACTATCAGGCAGAGTCATCATCAAAGACCGACAGATTCGTTATAAAATACGCTCAAGCCTTCCTGCCCAAGTTTACTTTCCCTTCCTCAAAAGCGAGAGACTCAAAACCGAACTTGCTAAATCAGCTTTCGACAAAAATTCATATATCGACCTACACGCTAACGGAACAATCAACCAAGACAACGTCACCGATTGGCAATCCCACGGCAATGCCGAGATCCGCAACTTTAGCTACAACGGAGTGCCCACTAGCTATGCAAAAGTAAATTATGCTCTCAACCGTGAGACTGCGGAGTTTAAAGACATCACCGCCACGTTTGACTACACGAACTACCCAATGCGACTAGCCTACAAAGGGCCAAAGTCTGGCACACTGACAGCCAAGTCTCTTAAGTTCGTCTGGAAAGACAAGAACGCTACAATTGCAGGTCTCAGAGGTAGCGCATGGCCAGCGCCAGTCGTAAGACTTTTTGCCCCAAGCATCGCTGACCACCTCGAAACCTATAAGTTCCATTATCCTCCAACAGTCTCATGCTCCGGAGTCGTCAGCTGGGCAAAAATGGCAGCGAATAACATGAAATTACTCGTCGGTTTTACAAGCTCTGGCGACACCCACTACAACTTCCTTAAAAAGGACATCACCCTCAGCAACACTAAAGGGCAGGTAACGATTCTCCCCAATAAAGTCCAAATCAATAGTCTCTCCAGTAAAGTATGTGGAGGTTTCATGTCTGGTTACCTCCATGTGAAACCTTCGGACTCCTCCTATTCTGGACGCTTTCAGTGGGACGCCCTCAAACTTCGTAGCATTAGTAAAACCTATGGATTGAAAGGAATGAATGAAGGTTCACTCACTGGCTCCTTCACCTTCCGGGGTATGGGCTCTAAGGTTTCATCTCTCAATGGCCACGGAAATCTCGCGCTCTCCAATGGCAATCTCTTTGCTGTCCCAATCTTCGGCCCCCTTTCATCGCTCGTCGATAGTGTGGTCAATCCTCTCTCAAACCAACAGGTGCTACACGAACAAGCTCGTAACTTTTCCTGTAATTTTTCCACCAAGAACGGAAGTTTTCACACCAAAGACCTCACCTCCATGACAGCCAGCACCACCTTCACTGGCGAAGGCTGGATCGATCTCAATAAAGAAATCCTCGACCTCACCATTCGTATGAACTTCCGAGGCATGATGGGACTTGCCGAAATTCCAATGAGAATCATAGAACTCCCTTTTCAAGCTCTTAAAACGCTTCTGACGGGCCAAGAAGTCAAAGGTCTCAGACAGTTCCGCGGGACAGGTGAAATCAGTAAGCCGATTTGGCAATTTACTCCTTTTCAGCCACCACGCGATGACAAGGGTGACCCGATTTTTCGAAAGCCTCCACGTGCTGAACTTGTCAAATAGCTCACACCTGATCACCTCCCTCTTCCGCGCTAATCATAAACTATTCCCTTGGTTTTTTCCGATAAGGAACGAGGATAGGGCATCGTCTATTTAGTGCTACCAGAGTGTATCTGAGGAATTCCTCAGAATCTCTTAGCTAAGGAGCCTCATTAGAACTATGTCAGATACCCACCAACAGAAGCCGCTTCCGGAATCCCTACGTAAACAGCTCAAAAATTTCCGCGGCAGAGTCTGGCGAGTTAAAGTACTGGAAGCATTGCTTGCTGGATTTTTCGGCATACTCTGCTCTTACGTTCTAGTCTTCGCATTGGACCGCATGCTACCGACTCCTGGTTTTGTGCGACTCATCATCCTCATCGGAGGAGTTTCCCTTTTTGCGATTTTCGCTCCTATCTGGATCAACAGGTGGGTATTCAAACACCGTAGGGAA
This sequence comes from Rubritalea sp., assembly GCF_039830215.1. Taxonomy (NCBI): domain Bacteria; kingdom Pseudomonadati; phylum Verrucomicrobiota; class Verrucomicrobiia; order Verrucomicrobiales; family Rubritaleaceae; genus Rubritalea; species Rubritalea sp. The sequence goes on from NZ_JBDOPO010000238.1 coordinate 9,206, forward strand.
AACCAGATTGCCCACCTCATCGCTAAGCAATACCCACGACTTGGCGACCGCCTTTTAGGTGTAGTGGAGTTACAAAATCAAGATGAACATGACACCTCACTCTCCCCACGCTTGCGTGAGGCTGCGATGGCAGAAGTCGCTGGTGAAGTGAAAGACCGTGATCTTCAGAATGCCCTGCCTCCTTCTTGGCTGGCTCGTTGGAGCCTAGCTCTGTTAGTTCTAGTTGGAATAGCTGCGACTGCATGGACTCTCACGCCTAAAGCCTCTTGGAATGCTGCCCAGCGTTGGTTCATGCCACTCGCCGAGATCGAACGCTACACTGAAACAAAAATTGACCTCAGTAAACTACCTCAGCCGTACTATGTTGCACATGGTGAAGCATTCAGCGTGGAACTCGACCTTACTGCGGACTCAAACACCCCAGAAATAGCTAAAGCCAGAGAAGGCGCCAAACCATGGATGTTTAGCTCTTTGAAGAATCGCTCCTACAAATTCGATTTCCCGAAAATTCTAAAAGACCAAGAGCTAGAACTGCGCGTCGGCGACGCCTTCGTCACGATGCTGGTTAGCCCAGTCATGCGACCAAGTTTGGAAGAAATTTCCTTACAACTGCAATACCCAAAATACCTACAACGGAAAGATGAAATAATCGATGTGACCTCTGGTCAGGCTACTTTAGTGGAAGGCAGCACCATCACACTCAAAGTACGTAGCAACAGAGAACTCAGCTCGGTGATGATCAACAAGAAATCTCCAGAACAGGTAAAAGAAACCACCACAGATAAGCGGATAGAAGGCACTATTGCCTACAACACATTCACCTCAAATCCACTCGCAGTAGGACTAGATCAAACCAAAATCAGCCTCAATTGGGTCGACATCTACAAGCTAAAAAATCACACTCCGACAAATCTCACCATTGATGCGCAAGCTGATGCAGCCCCTAGTGCCTACATTCAGAATATAGCCGATGAAATATACGTCCTTGCCGATTCAGCCATTGAATTTGAAATACTGGCGGAAGACGACTACGGAATACAACGAGCGGGGATTCAGTGGCAGGGCTCTTTCACCAAGCCCTCTCCACACACTCCAGCAAAAGGAAACCTCGACATAATCCAGGGCAATCCAACACTCAGAAATGCCGCTGAACCAATGATATTCTCCTTTCAAGCATATGATATACGCCCGCAGAAACTTGCCATGCAAGCATGGTCAGAAGATTACAAAGAAGGTAGAGCACGCAGTTACTCGGCCCCCATCACCATTTACGTTCTCACCAAACAAGAGCATAGAGAGCTCATCGAGCAGCGTACTCAGGCAGCTATCAATAAATTAGAAGACATCATGCGAGCGGAGCAAGACGCACTGGATGAGAACACACGTCTCGAAAGGAAATCTGGCGAGGAGCTCCAGCAACAGGAAAATAAAGAAAAACTGGCGGAACAAGGCGATAAAGAAAAGGAGAATGCCGATGCTATGAAAGAGCTATCCAAGGAAATGGAAGATATTTTCAAAGATGCTGCAAAAAATGGGAAAATCGACCCAGCCACCATGAAGAAGCTCGCAGAATCTGCCCTGGACATGAAGGAAATGGCTGAGCAGTCGATGCCCGAGGTTGCTAAAAAACTCACAGATGCTCAGAGCGCCGAAAACACTGACCAAAAAGCCAAAGAATACGTGAGGGAAGCCGTGGAGAAACAAAACGATTTGGTCAAGAAGATGGAAGAAACCATCGCTAAAACAAACGATGCTAACAAACAACTCGAAGCTGGCACATTCATCAATCGCTTGCGCAAGGCTGCTGGTGACGAAGAAGAGATCGCCAACACAATAATTTCAGCAGTAAAAAATCCGAATCCTGAGCGACTTGTTCTCTCACAAGAATTTAAGGCTATTGACCCAGAAGACCAGCGCATAATGCTTAATCTCTATGCTCTACAGCAACAAACAGCCTCCGATATCCGCTGGATTCAGGAAGACCTTGGACACTTTTTCTCGCGGACCCAGCAAGAAGAGCATCAAGAGCTTCTCGATAAAATGCAGACTTCTAACATTGATGCTGGGATGGAAAAAATTCTCAGCGACATCGAGCAAAATCACAATTGCAAAGCCTGGACCGACGCTAAAGAAAAGGCTAAAATTCTTAGGGACTGGGCTAGTTCTCTACAAGACGCCACAGCCAAAAAAGATGACGCCGGTGGTGGTGGCGGAGGAGGCGCTGGTGGCGTTTCAGAAGATGAAGATTTCGAGTTTATGCTCAAGGTTATGGAATTGATCCAGAAAGAGCAAAACATCCGAGGCAACAACCGCTCGCTGGAGCAAAAGCGCCGACTACTATCACCTCCCATAGGCGCTTCAGAAAGCCATTCCAGCAATCAACAACCTCTCAAATCTCAACCAATTCAATGAAGAAAAACTTACTCATCATCACAGCCATCCTGAGTGGTATCACCTATGCTGAATCGGATTTCAAGAAAATGTACGATAAGGGGCATGGTAAAAAACACAAAGAGACTCCCGAGCAAATACTCAAGAGCCATACTGAAGGAGCAAAACAAGTTGCCAGCCAGCAAGACGAGCTTTCCGCCGATGTACAAGAACTCATCCAAGGTGAAACAAATGCCAAAGTCATCGACTTCCTTGCCGAAGCGGAGGAGCTAATGGCGCAGGCTACAGACCGACTAGAGGCATTAGACACCTCTGGTGCAACCATCGCGATCGAAACCGAAATTATTGAAAAAATTGCAGCCGCAGCAAAACAGAAACAACAGTCGGGTGAAGGCGAAGGAAAAAGTGGTGCTCTAATGGAGATGATGCAGCAAATGATGGGCCAAGGCTCCCAAGGTGATAAACCGGGTAAGCAGCCAGGAAAAGGGCCAAGCGGCGAATCTGGCGGTGATGGGCAAGAAGCGGACTCATCCACAGGAAACCAAGCAGAGCGTGACAAGAGCACAGGTAAAACTGAATCCCGCAGGCTTCCTAAAAAATCTGGCTCAGCAGGCACGGCTCTACCGCCAGAATTTAACAAAGCTCTAGACGCCTTCAACAAAGGTCTCAACGCCTCTAAATAATGTCAGTTAAATCCATATGCCTCCTTTTGGCTGTAACTTTAGCTTCTCCGCTTTGGGCTCAAAGTATTGACCGCAGGCAAGAAGACCCAATCCCCACAAAAGTGGAGACCATGTACACGCGTGGGCTCAAACATCTAGCCTCTAGCCAAGCTGCAAATGGCTCGTGGGAAGATTCCTCCGGTCACTACCCTGGTGTGGTGGGCCTGGCCACGCTTGCCTTTCTCGCCCACGGTGAGGATCCAAATCACGGCCCATACTCTAAGAATATTCAACACACTATCGATTATCTCATCGAATCTCAGCGTGAGGATAACGGCTACATAGGCACCAGCATGTACAACCATGGCTTTGCGACTTTAGCTCTAGCCGAGTCCTACGGAGTTGTCGAAGACCCAAGGATCGAAAAATCTCTGAACAAGGCTGTAGAGCTCATTCTATCTGCACAAGCTAGAAACCCGAAAGGAGCATGGCGCTACAGCCCAGATAGTAAAGATGCAGACACAACCATATCAGGCTGCCAAATTGTCGCCTTGCTAGCCGCGCGGAATGCCGGAATTCCCGTTCCAGACGCAGCTATCGAACGCGCTTTAAAATATATGTCAACCTGCCGAGATTCCTCTGGGGCCTATGGTTACACATCTAGAGGCGGAGCAAAAGTCACACTCACAGCAATTGGTTCACTTTGCTACTCACTCGCAAAAATGAAGGATGCTAAAGGCTATGAAAAGTCACTAAACTACCTCACCAAGAACATCGAGTACCGCGACACGCACTACACTTATTACTTTGAGTACTACATGTCGCAAGCATTGTTTCAGGCTGATGAAGAAACGTGGAAAATCTGGAACAGCCAGAATATACGACTTCTCTCTGCTACACAGCAGCAAAACGGCTCTTGGCTAGGTAATCGCGGGCCAGCCTATAGCACAGCTAGTGCCTTACTCTCACTAGCTCTCAACTACCGTTACCTACCCATCTACGAAAAATGAAAGCTCTAGCCATCCTTCTATCTGGCCTCGGCAGCCTTTCATCATTCGCCGCTGACGACATACTCAACTTCAAGAACAACGATACCCTCCACGGGAGTTTCAAAGGTTTTTATGATACCAATCACTTACGTTGGATGAGCAGTGAAAGTAGTCAGGAAATACTATTTCGCACCTCTGAGATACGTAAAATCATTTTCAGAAAAGGACTACCAGCTAAACCCTTCACTCACAGCTCACTCATAAAACTCACTAATGGAGACTCTGTCCCGTGCGCAATACTCTCTATGGATAGCGAGTTTATGATTATTCTCACCAGCTATACTAGTGAGAAAAAGATCGCTAAAAAATGGATTCAGAGTTGTCAGCTTCACCCTCTAGGGCAGCAGCTAACCTACCAAGGGCCATTCAATAAAGATGCGTGGAAAGTCACCACGCTTACAGAGGCCAACAACGACTCAAATGAACCAGCCAATGACCCCAGCACTGAATTGGCTCCATGGGAATTTGGAAATTTCAGCTGGTACAATCGCGGCGTGCCTGGAGCATTAGTTCTTACTGGTGTTGAACACCCTGAATCATTTCGAGCCCAATTCAAATCAGAATCCACGCGTAACTCTAACGTGGCATTTGTGTTTAATGCTGACTTCAACAAGCCCGTTATTGTTCCCGCATCAAAGGACATTAAGTCAAATGCTACGACGTATATAACTTCACAATTTGGTTCATGTTTTGCTCTCCGAATCAATGCTGGGTCAACATCTTTAGGGATGTACAACGTCTTAGAGGATGGGGAATCCAGCTATACCTATTTGAAACCTATCAGCGGCAGGTCAAACTATAGAAACCTAAAATCTTCGAATATCTCACAACTAGAACTCCGTGCTGATTTCAAAAAATTAGTCATTGCTGTCTACCGCGAGAACCAACTCGTTAACCAATGGTCTCTCCGAGATATTGAGCCCGTTCCACGCGGCCGCGGCATAGGTTTCAACAGCACAAACACTGGAGATCGATACGTCTCGAGGATTTCTGACATCCTTATCGCCCCTTGGAACGGAGTGATGGATTCAGCATTATCACTACAGGATGAAAACTCGGACATCGTGCTACTAGCAAATGGCCGAGATCGATTTTCTGGTACTATCACCTCAATTACCGACAAGCAAATACACCTCAAAGGTAACTATGCTGACATGACAATTCCCCGTGAAGAAATTCATTCTATCACATTCGCCACAAGCCCGCTCGCTGAAGCCCAGAAGAAGTCACTTAACGAGGTTCTTTTCCATGTAGGAACCAGAGGAACACTAACAGCAACACCTATCGGCACCTCAGCCAATGAAGTCCTAGTCAAACACTCCATTCTTAACGAGCTCCACCTAGCCTTCGAGTACCTCACAGCCATAACCTACGACTCGTCTATTTCTATACTCGACCAATGGAATACCAAGCCTAAGTAATATGCGACTTTTACTCACAAGCATTCTCAGTGTCGGATCTATCGTTTGCTCACCAGCAGCATTGAGCAGCCATGCTGTCATCAGCCTCAAGGACGGTGGCCAGCTTACTGGTGTGTTATACTCCATCGATACCAACGGGCATACTACAATTCATTCGCCCCTTTCACATGTATCGCTGGAGCTTATTCATTCGTCAGTGCAAGACATTACCTTTTCCGACAAGGCGACAACCTCAAAACACACCAGTGAAGTAGTCAACCTCCACAACGGAGACTCCCTACCGTGCTCACTTTTATCTATAGATAGAACCTCTCTCACTTTAAAGACATGGTATTCCGAGAGCTTTAAAATCCCTACTTCCACAGTATCTGACATTCAGTTTCATACTAAGCCCGACTCACTAGTCTACAGCGGCCCCAATACTGAGGACATCTGGGATTCTGATACAAACTGGACACAGAATACGCATGGTATGCAGTGCATCGGTAATGGTGAATTTTCACGCACCATAGACCTACCGCAAAACTTCATCTTTAAGTCGACAGTCACATGGGAAAGTGCACGCCCTATCTTCACCATCTACTTCTGTGCTGATTCTAGTCAGTCAGAAAATATGGTGAATGCCTATTCACTCGAATTTTCGACAAACAATATTCACATCGTACGCTCCAGTAAATCTCAGCCGAGAGCCCAAATTGGTGAAATCCCACTGCGACTAAGAGAACTTTCCTCAAACAAACTCGATATTGAACTCCATGTTGACCGCCTTACTCAGACTATTGCTGTCAGTTTAAATGGGGAGAAATATGGATTTTTTGATGACACATCTTTCCGTGTTCCAAGCGGGAAATTTATAAATTTCGAATCAAATCTCCAAAAAAACACTGATTCACTAACAGTCTCAAATATAAGTATCAGCCAATGGAGAGGAAGTAACCTTTCTTCGGTAAATGAGATTGCCGAAGTAGATCTAGACCTCGACTCTCTATATGACACGGAAGGGCTCAAGTACACTGGTCAAATTCAGAAAACAGACAAAGGGATAAAGGCTCTCTATTTCGAAGTCAAACACTCGAGCAAACCCATGGTCGTCCCTCTCTCTCATATCCAGTCACTCTATTTTGCAGACAGTTCGGAAAAC
>NZ_JBDOPO010000112.1:0-3534 GCF_039830215.1 Rubritalea sp.
CAAGCGAGGCAATAAGTAGGAAGAGGATAAGGCGCATAGTGCATGGAAGGTGAAGGATGGATTGCTGGGTGTGAAGAAAATTATTTGTGGATTTCTGAATCAGAGGAAGCTCTAAAATTCAGCGAGGGCTATCTATTGATTTAGGTCGGCTCCATTTTATTCTTGAGCTGCTAGATTGGAGTGTCAGTGTTCTTCCTTTAGACCACTGTTTTACATGCGATTTTCTACGAACACGACATCCCAAATTCTAAGCATCTTAGCGCTAAGTTTCTTTTTTTTACAAGATTCGGCTAGTGCTGCAGACGAGGCGGAAGGCGCTGACGCGCTGATGGGGCCGGTGGCTGATTGGGCTCTAAATATCGTATTTTTTGAAATCCCTTGGACTGGGATTCCCTTTGTTCTCTTTTTGTTAGTTGTGAGTGCATTATTTCTCACACTTTATTTTGGCTTTATCAATATACGTGGTCTGAAGCGTTCTATACGAACTGTGAAAGGTCGCTATTCGAAAGAGTCAGACCCTGGTGAAATCACGCATTTCCAAGCATTGAGCTCAGCATTGTCGGCTACAGTGGGCCTAGGAAATATTGCAGGTGTAGCAATAGCTATAACAGCGGGTGGGCCAGGAGCAGTGTTTTGGATGATACTTTGTGGAGTATTGGGGATGACCACCAAGTTTTGTGAATGTACCTTGGGTACACGCTACCGTGAGATTGACGAAAATGGCAAGGTACATGGAGGTGCAATGTTTTACCTTCAGCACGGTTTTGCTGAATTAGGTTGGGCTAAGGTTGGTAAGATCTTGGCTGTGATTTTTGCAGGCGCATGTGTTATGGCTTCGCTTGGTGCAGGCAATATGTTCCAAGGCAATCAGGCATTTGAGCAAGTTCTGGCAGTCACTGGAGGTTCGGATAGTTTCTTCTACGGTAAGGGCTGGTTGTTCGGTTTGATCATGGCTGTTTTCGTGGCAGGCGTGATTTTGGGTGGAATCCAGAGCATTGGTAGAGTGACTGCAAAGTTGGTCCCGATTATGTGTCTCACGTACCTAGCTGCAGCGGCCTATGTTCTGTTCGTTCATTCTGATCAGATTGGTTCAGCTTTCGGGTTAATTTTCTCAGAAGCATTTTCGTTCAAAGCTGGGATCGGTGGTATGATCGGTGTGATGATCCAAGGCTTGAAGCGCGCAGCATTTTCAAACGAGGCTGGATTTGGTTCGGCTCCGATTGCGCACTCGGCGGTGAAGACGACTAAGCCTGCAAGTGAGGGATACGTGGCATTGTTAGAGCCATTTGTCGATACTGTGATTGTGTGTACGATGACTGCTTTGGTGATTATAATCACAGGAGCCCAAACAGAAGGTGGAGATTGGGCTAAAGCGATTACGGTGACTTCAAACGCCTTTGGTAGTGTGATCAGTTGGTTCCCGTATGTGCTTTTTGCAGCAGTACTCTTATTCGCTTTTTCAACTATGATTTCATGGTGCTACTATGGAGAGCAGGCATGGGGGTACCTTTTTGGAAAGACGAGAAGGAATGCATTTATCTACAAAGTGTTATTCAGTGCAGTGGTCGTATTAGGGTGCTCTATAAAACTCGGAAATGTGCTCGATTTTTCAGATGCGATGCTTTTCTTAATGTGTTTTCCAAACTTCATTGGAATCTATGTTCTACTGCCTAAGATCAAAGATGAACTCAAAATCTTCAATGCGCATGCAGATGAGATTGATGCTAAGTTGAAATAACGAAACCTTTTATATAGTTCTTTAGGCCATTCACAGCAGTTTACTGTAATAGATTTTTTCATTGTTAGGCAGAAGAATGTAGTTGTCGTGTGGTGGGCTTGGATTAAGTGGATATGTTAGAAATCGGTGGATACAGCTAGCCAGATTACTGGTTTTAAAATGAGAACAGGTCTTACTTCCACGGGATCGCTAATGAGCTGTTAATGTTTAGTGTGGATACGTTAGTATTGAACAATACTTATAAACTATGATAATAATCTACACAGAAAAGACCCTCGTATCAGCCTAAGTCTTCGATTACTATTGGGAAGTAGTTGATGAATATATTCACTATATTTCGTCAGAGGGCTCTTTTGATGTAGCGGCAGAGCTGAAGTCTGGCTCAGGTTATGAGGCATTTATTGAGCTCCATTAAAGGAAGGCTGCTGGAGGAGCCTATCGACGTGTTCGAGATTTTGTGTCTCTGTTATTGTGAGCGCATGAGGTGCGAGTTTGGTCCCTATTTGTGGTTGTCGACAGTGGGAGGGGTCACATTGCCTCGTGCTTGCATGGCGAGAGCTTCTGGGTGATTTTTATAATGAGCCTTGACTGCTTGAGCTAAGTTAAGCTTGACTGGGTGAGTGATAGGGCTAATTTCGCCTCCAGGAAGTGCGGCGACAAGGTCTCTAACTAGTGAATCCTGTGGCGAATCACATTTATTAGCCCATGACTCGAGCAATGCCTTATTCACTCTAGCTGGAATGGATCCCATGATACCGAGATCATTTTGGTTGTGCACCATGAGGCCAGAGGTAGTGCCACGGTCGAGGGTCAGGACCTGAAAGAGATAGAGTGTGTGGTAGGCTAACTGATCATTTTTATTCTGTGTTGTTACTACAGGAGCCTGTTTCAGTGAGCTAGTGAGGATGTCAACGTAGCCGTCGATGACTTGCTCTCCAAAGCTTTGAGCAAATGCGAAATCAGTTTCTGGGCTGTCCGTTTTGTATTGTTCTAGATAAAAGTGAGCCACACCACGGTGACGGCCGAGGGCTGGGATGTTGAAATAGCGATCGCCTTGAGCTGAACCTTCCGCGTAGGTGTCTCCAGACGCCTCTTTGAGGAGTTGGGTGAATGTCTGCTTGTTTGATTCATTTTCAAGTGAAGGGTTGAGATCGGCCATCATGCGCCAGTAGCCGTTGCCGTCACGCATTTCAGTCCAGCTTATATGGATGTGGATGGATGGCGCGTGTGGGTTCTGTGGGTGGATGATCGTTGAAATAGCAGTAGCAGATCCGAGTTTTTTTGTTGGATCGTCGTCGTAGTGCACTTGGGAAATGTTGACAGATGCACGGTTGAAGAGCGCGTCTTCACCAGCGCAAAAGCGCACACCTCCGCCATGGGAACCTCCGTCACGAAGCCACTCGACTGGATCGAACTGAGTGTCGAGTCCTAGGATTTTTCCTAGCTGTTCGAGTCCAGCTACAAATTGAGTTTGAAGCTGAGTGACCAGTTCTAGTGCCTGAATGGCGCGGATAGATTGCGTAATTTCTCGTTGCATGACTGCTGGGACTATTCCTTATTCTGCTGTATCATTCAACGCCGATCGTCACTGTATTTGCACAAAATATGCCTACTATTTCGGTCACAAAAAAAGACACGCCGAGTGGTGTGGCTTTTTCATTTATTGAAATTCAGCCCCCCTTATACTCTCGAAAGTTGAATACCCGGGCTGAAGTATGGTCCGATAGCGAGATCTTGGAGCTTAGTCCAGAGTTCGTCGGCTTGCGCTTGCGTGACGGAATCCATAGAAAGTCTGA
>NZ_JBDOPO010000328.1:0-15745 GCF_039830215.1 Rubritalea sp.
GTCACTCTATCACTTGCAAACTCTGTTAGCTTTGAATTCATTCGCAACTCAAGCTCAAGCGCAGCAATCCAGAATGGTGATACTGAATTCGGCGGTTTCCTTTATACGGCAGGCGCTACCTCATTCACAGCCAACAGTATTGACAGTTTCCCTGTAGAAATTGTCTGGCCTACTAAGATAGGTCCGTCATCCTACACCTACACACCCATCAACGACACATCAGGCGTTATCGTTGTCACAGCTACTGATTTTACTTTCACTGCTGAAGGTGACCACTCCTACTTCAGCAACGATGCTGTTGGCTCCAATGGTGAAAGCTCAGCGCGTATGATTGTTTCATTTGTAGACAATGGCGGTTATGCTGACCGAGCAGAAATCCGTATTGAAGACCCAGAGGATCCGACAGCTGATGTTAATGGCGGCACAGTTAGCTCCACTGTGCTCACCGAGGGTCGATTCACTGTTGGTAGTGGTGCCCTCACCGCAAACTACAATCCCAATATAGACTCCGACAACCGACAAAGTAAAATCAGCCCCGCCGCACTGGGAGGTAACAGCATAATTTTCACCGATGACGTCGCTGATGGAAACAACTTCACCCTCCAGCTCACATCGTCTTCGAATGGCAACCTTGAGTATGATGACCTCGGTACAACTGTCTACCTAGATGAAAACAACCAACCAACAATTGATGCTGCTGATTATCTCTACAAGCGCACACTAGGTACAGATAATGCTTCTCTAACTCTCACAGGGACGGATGATAGTACCCCTAATATCATCAATGGAACTATAGATCTATTATTCCTCAGCCCAGTGACGCCCTATCAGACAGCTTCTGGAACCTACACGACTCCTGATGGGAAAACTGGCACATTTAACGTCCTTACATCTTTTTAATTAATTGTTCTAAGCTTCTTTTAATAATTCACGCCTCCGCTTTATTTCAGTGGAGGCGTTTTCGTTCCAGAAATTCGCTAGCAGTGATGAAACAAATTCTCACCATATTATTCAGTCTCTTATTGGTGAGTTGCGTAAACCAGAAGGTTCAGGAGAGGCTCCAGCTCCATGAAATACAGCAAGCCAACGCACTTCATGACTTACAATACGCTATCCTGCATAGCCCACAAAAGAAAATCACTTGGCAGCAAGCAGTCAACAGGATTGAGGAAGACAATATTACGTACCTGCAGTCCTATGATCAGACTCAAACAGCACTAAAAGCTCAAAAAAGAACTTGGTGGACTCTGGCTCCTGAGGTTTTCACTTTTATGAATATCTCGAAGTCTCTCACCGAGCTTTCAGACCTCACTACTGATGATCTATCATTCTCTATCGTAGCTAACATTACGATTCCTAACCCTTGGCAATTTTACGCCCAACTTTATGCCGACTACCTAGGTATGCTTGGTACGCAGTGGAACCATGAACTTACTCGTCGAAACTTCCAGGTCCAACTGTATAGTTACTACATTCAACAAGATCGATTGGATAAAGGAACTGAAGAGCTAACACTGTTACTCCAGAGGCTAGAGCAAAGCAGTAGTGATGGACTTAAAAAGCTATCAAGACAATATAAACAGAAAAAACTGGCTCAGGTAACTCTAAAAGAAAGACTCCGGGTACAACTCAATAATATGTTCAATACTCCAGGTGAGAATTGGCGCCTAACAGGCAACCCACCTGACATTTCTTACGCAAAGAGTTTTAAATCTTTAGCCCTAAAAAAAGGGTACGGAAAACTTGGCCTCATGTTGCAAACATTGCAGATCGAAGCAAACATCCTAAGACTATGGAATATTAAAGTAAGTCGATGGCCTCAGCTCAGTGTCGGCCTATCTAGCCCGCCATTAGTCACCTCCAATAACTCAACAACGACAGGCTTCAATCCAGAACAAACTCGACTCTTTACCGGAGCATCCCACGGGATCAAGCTCAACGACCCTCTGGGATCAGAGCGCTTGAGAGATGCCGAAGTGAGAGCCGCCTACACTCGCAAACAATTACTACTTAGGACTGAAAGTGACGTCTCTAGACTTTATCTGATCAAAAAAAGATACAGTCACCTCCTTGAAATCCAAAGCGACCTTTTAGACGAGCTCGAAAGGAATAAGCAGCAAGCCAAGACTATCAGCGCACCGAGTAGTGTTCTGGAGTCTTATAAGCAACGCCTAGAGCTTACAAATGCAATCAAAGACAATAAGCTACAGCAGCTACAATTCGATTTTCAACTTTGGATTTGGGATGAAGCGTATTGGCAAAAATACTAACGCTCAACAAAATGAAACTTTTCAACCTCGACACCCTTTGGCAGCTACTTCTAGTCGCAATTCTGAGCTTTCGAGCACTCGGAGCTGACTCCTACCAAACAGATCTATCTAAGCTTCCAACTGCTACAAAAATCTGGCTTGGTTCAGAAAAAACTCTCATCACGACGAACGACGAGATGAGCTTCACCTCTTCATCTAACAGTAAGTTTGAATTACTTAAAACTGACGGGCAATGGCTTAAGAAAGGTGATCACTGGGGAACTCTTAACCCAGAGCTATTAGCTGCTGAACGAGAAGCCTACAACCTCGAAGAGAGTAAGATCGCACTTCAAATCGATGAACTCGAAGATTCCGATATCGAAAATCTATTAAAAATTGAACAGAGCCACACTGAAATCTCTGATAAAGCAAGCGAGCTAAAACAAGCTCTTAAGATCGATGAGCTAAGTAAAGAAACTAAAGAACGAATCTATAAAGCTCTGGAGCGTCTTGATAAGCAACTAAACCGACTCAAAAACAAAATCGACACTGAACAATACCTTCTAGAAAATAGCCTAAAACACCAAGAGCTAGTGCTTTCTTTAAAGCAAAAAAAACGAGGTTTAGAAGCCTTGGAATACCAGTCCGAGCTCAAAGCCGCTTTTGATGGCAAGCTCTCCCTGCGCATCACTCAAGACAAAATTCAAGAGCTCTCAGATAAAAAACTTGTTTGGCTCCCCAGTAATCAAATTTTTGCCCACATTGTGGATGACAGAAAACTCAACGTGGAGCTCACCCCCACATCATCGAGCCTACACTCAGTAGCCCCAGAAAAAGTCTCACTACTCATTCATCTCGGAGCTGAAGGCAAGCTTGTTAGAGCTAAATTTAAGTCTGTTCAGCTCACTGAGAACTCACAACTAAACAATAAGAAGTGGGTGTTTGGAATAGCCGACAAAGATGCCAAATCTATCAAAAATGCGATTGGCACCCAGCGTGTTGCTTATCTATTTCGGGAACTCGATGAGCCAGCACACCTCGTCATGAAACATGACATCGCCTCCGTACGACCCGCTATTCTTAAAGAACAAGGATGGCGAGGCTTAGTTCGAGTTCTCTGGCCAGATTCACAAGTAGTCTTTATTGGGCCCCAATCAATAGCTCTACGTCTGAAGAACTAATGGAGATCTCCGTCACATCGCTCAGCTATAGCTACCCATCATCAGACATACAGGTTTTTGCCGATTTCAACTTCAGCGCTGGCCCAGGCGTCACCCTTATCAAAGGGTTTTCTGGATGCGGAAAGAGCACACTCCTGCGCCTCATCGCCTCACTCATTCACCCACAGAAAGGTTCGATTACTACCAGCTCCAGCTACAAGTTTGGCTCACCAATATTCCTTCGCAGAGAGGTTGGTTTCGTCTTTCAGCAACTCAACCTTTTACCATTGGCTACTATTGAAAGAAATATCAGCTTAGCTTCTGACTTAGCTGGCAGACCCAAGCAAGAAGCCAACGAATGGCTAAAAACATTTGGTCTTGAACCATTAGCAAAGAAAACTCCTTCCCAACTTTCTGGAGGTCAGCAACAGCGGGCCTCTATAGCCAGAGCTCTAGCAAAAAGTCCGTCAATCCTATTGCTTGACGAGCCCACTTCTGGTCTCGATGACCTAAACACGTCACTAATAGCATCTGTACTCTCAGGAAAGCTCCCAGAAGACACTGTGTGCCTCATCGCCACTCACGATAACCGCCTCGATTCTATAGCAAATGAAGTCCTTAATTTTAATTCCTTCTTACCTGTGGAAGAACACCTTCAAAAGATGGTGGGAGAATCCCATTTCCCCCTTTAGCAAAGTTCTTGTCACCACAATTCTGAGTCTACTGGCGATACTCGTTCTGGTTTTTTTCTCTGAGAGCCGGAATCAGCTTCTACAGCGACTGAAATCCTCCGATTCCTATACCTACTACATCAGCGAGCGAATCAGCCCGAATAACTCCTCTGTGCGACTACAGCAAAGCCTGAATGAAGAGCAACTTTGGTTAAGTAAATTTGGTAGAAATCAGATAACTTATATCCGCCAAACTCACAAAATTTTACGATGGCAAGACAAACCGATTCCAACCGTTATTTATAGCAGCAGCTCACCAGAACTCTATGAGCAGCTAGACGAACATCCTCAGATTTGGCTCCTCAGCACACAGGCCAAGTTCCTTAAGCCAATTGAAGACATCTATTCTGATGGGGTCACTATTTCTGCCACCACCAGACAAATGCCAAAGGAGATGGCAAAACATCTAGGAATAGATAGCACTATAGCCATTCCCATAGAAATGGCTGAGTCATCAATCGCTTCAGGCTTCAATATTCACCTCATTGCAAATCTCAATTCAGTTGCTGAAGTTGAAGAATTTGCAGCAATTTCCAGTGCCTACTATTCGGCTGAACACATCCGAACTAGGACGTTTTCGTCCTTAGGGTTGTTACAAGACATCAACACACTAAATAAACTGCAAACCTATATCCGCCTGGGCATCATAGCCACATGCGGCATCATATCAGCACTTATTATCGGAACGATCGCATGGCTAGAGTACAGGCAGGAGTCCTACTTGTTAGCCCTCTTAAGAAGCTTTGGTGCACCTCGCTATCTCTTGCTCGTTCATTCATTTTTTGAAAATTTAATTCTAGTGGGGCTCGGTATTATTTCCGCCTTAGTGGCATGGCCAGCCATTTATAACATTCTGATCAAATCGATCGAAACGGTTAATATGAGAAATGCCGACGAGTTACAGCTCCCAGCTCTCGATATCACCATTATTGTTTCATCCTCCATTCTCGGTTTAGCCTTAGCTATGATTCCTGTCGCCTTTGGCCTCCGCAAACCTGCTGGACTCATTCTACAATAAACTACTCCACTATGAACTCATTTTTTGATACCTCTCCTACATCACTCAAAGTTTGCGGCATCACCAATCTGGATGATGCAGAACATCTCGTCGCAGAGGGGATTCCCGCGCTTGGAGTCAATTTTTGGCCGAAATCCAAGCGCTACGTCACCCCAGAACAAGCGAGGACTTTTCTGCCTGTACTCAAAGGTGAAATCCTTCGCGTAGGCGTTTTTGTCAACGCGAAGCCTAGCGAGGTTCTATCCCTACTCGACAATGACATCATCGATGTAGCCCAATTTCATGGTGACGAAACACCTGAGTACTGCCGTGCTTTTGTCAATGCTGGGTATTCCTTTATTCGCGCTCTGGGAGTCAAAAATGCAGACTCCATCGCAAACATCCTAGACTACAAAGCCACGGCTATTTTACTCGATGCGCATGCCCCCGGTGTGTATGGCGGCACAGGAGACACATTTGACTGGAATCTAGCTAGGAAAGTAGTCGCGGAAAACCCCGAACTTCCGATCCTTTTAGCAGGCGGGATCACCTCGGAAAACGCGGAGCAAGCAACCCGCGCCGTGCGACCAGCAGGCCTTGATTTGGCCTCGGGGTCGGAGTCAGCTCCAGGTATCAAAGACTTTGGAAAAATACGTGCAATCCAAGCTGGCATCGGCGCTGCCGGATAATGCAAAATTCTTGTAATTAGCTCTTTCTTTCGTTAACTCAATAAGAACTCAGTTTATCTATGAAAGGCTCACCCATCATTGCGACAGCGATCACGATAGTTGTCCTACTAGCACTCTATATGAGCATGCGCTCCATCATTCTCCCAGAGGAACCTAACAGCGCGACAGTAGACGCCCATGCAGGCCACGACCACAGCAGCCACCAAGAACCGACTGGCGGCCACAATGACAACGCTCTAGAGACCGACTTCGAACTCTATTTTTCCTCGATCCCAGAATCCGTCACGATCTTCCAACCTTCGACCAATAAAGAAGTCCTAAAGATTACTGACTTAGACTCTTCTGAGTGGACTGGATCTGGCACGATGAGCCTCGATGGCCATTTTGTTGAACTTCAGGTCGACATCGAGTGGCAGACTCCTAGCGAGATGAATTTTGCTCAAATCATCACCAACCCGGCACGTCACGCCTCGCGTGAGAAAACTCTCCGCAGTGATGGCAACATCTCAGATATTGCTGAATTCAACTGGTAGCAGCTAGATCTCCCCTTCTCACTTCCCACCCGGCCTCAATATCGAAGCTTCAGAACATACCTGCTGTGCTCACCACAGTCATCATCATGACTTGGTCATTACGGACCTTTGCGTTCAATACCGTAAGATCTCTGCGCTCCAAAATATTTCTTTTAGAACATCGTGCGGAAATCGCGTAGCACTTATCGGCCCCAATGGAGCGGGTAAATCTACACTACTAAAAGCGATCGCGGGTCTTGTCCCTAAATCAGATGGCCACATTCGCTGGCGTGGCACACAAATAAAAAAATGGTCCCGCGAATTCGCCTACCTACCGCAGAGAGAGGAAGTCGATTGGGATTTTCCGATCACAGTACGGGGCCTCGTTGAAATGGGCCGCTACCCCCAACTCGGGATGTGGAAGCACTTCGGTGAGAAGGATACCGCCGCCGTCGATCAAGCTCTACTAGCCCTCGACCTAACAGGACTACAAGGCCGACAAATCAAAGAACTTTCTGGCGGCCAGCAACAACGCGCCTTCTTAGCGCGCGCCATTGCCCAAGACGCCCACGTACTATTACTAGACGAACCCTTTACAGGCCTTGACCGGACTTCATCAGAGACATTAGGTAACCTGCTCAACCAATTAGCCCAAGAAGGCCGACTCATCATTGCCTCCCATCACGACATGTCTACGGTCAAAGATCTGTTCAACCAAGCTCTGCTGGTGAACAAGAAATCCTGCGGATTTGGCAACTGTGCAGAACTCATCACTGAAGAAAATCTCGCTATCACCTTCACTCACTAACGGCATGGCTTTCATTCAATCAGTCATAGACAATCAGTTCATGCTGAATGCGCTCATCGGCGCAGCCCTCATTGGTTTCGTAAATGGATTTTTCAGCGGTTTTGTCAACCTACGGCGAAATGCTCTATCTGTCTCAGCACTATCGCACACCATGCTCCCTGGTATAGCTATCGCCATACTCATCACCAACACACTAAGCCAAACCAATGCCTTTATCGGAGCGCTGCTTGCCTGTTTGGCTGTAGGCCTAGGATCGACCTTAGTTAGCCGTAACTCACGCATCCACCAAGACACTGCACTCTCTATCATCTACACTACAGCCTTCGCTGGCGGCATAGCTTTATTGCCGCATTTACCCGTTGCAACCAACCTTCACGATTGGCTATTTGGAAACATCATTCATATTTCCGAACAAGATCTTAAGCTGGTGTTCACCGTCAGCGCTATCACACTGGTGCTATCGAACTTGTTTATGCGTCCAATGCTTCTCACCTTGTTTGAGCCAAATATAGCTGCCGCCCAAGGCGTGCCAGTCCGCAGCATGCAATATCTTAGTTTCACCCTACTTATCCTCATGCTCGTGGTTTCACTACAAGCGGTTGGCACCATTCTTTCTGTTGGGTTGTTAGTTACGCCAGGCGCGATTATGCTGCTCTACACAGACCGCACCTCAGCTATCTTCTGGGGCGGCGCAATTATCGGTTCACTCACCAGCATCACGGGCATTTTCGTTGCTCAGTTGATCGACATCCAAGCTGGCCCCGCCATCATCATCCTGCTAGGTATCATTTTCCTTCTCTCATTTCTTCTCAGCCCACGACACGGTATGCTCAAAAAGTAGAGAACTTACATGGGATGAATCTTTGCAAACTCAGCACCGTCTTGGTAAGTTACCGTATTGATACTTTTATCACCGCACCAACCTCTCTCCATGAAAAACCTTAAAGACGGCATCCGCTCGCTCGTAAAAATCGATTTTTACGGCCACGTCCACAAATACTTTCGTGGCACAGATGCTGATAAACGCTGTGCTACCGAAGTCAGAATCCTCAAGGAACTGGAACAACGAAAATGCCCGTTCGTCCCAGTTCTCATAGACTATAAACTAGAGGAAAACTACCTTTGCACAACGAATTGCGGTTCACCTGCACCTAATATTTCAAGAAACAAGTCAGACTCACTTTTCGCTAAGCTAGAAAATGAATTTGGCGTGCGCCACGACGACCCAGAGCCACGCAACATCACATATGACCACAAAGCTGGACAGTTTTGCGTGATCGACTTTGAACTGGCAACTCTACTTCCTGAGCCCACTAGAAGCTAAGCTCATATGACTCCAATCTTTGAATGGTCGGGTCTGACGACCTCTGGCAGAAGAAAACCCAAAAACGACGATTCGTTCCTCGTATTCTCTGCTGGCATCAATGGTGCCACTGAGCTCTCTGCAGAATCCTCCTCCCCACTCACCAACGAGGATCTTATCTTTGGCGTTTCAGACGGAATGGGTGGCGGCAATGCTGGCCACCTCGCATCCTCGCTCATTTTGAGAATCCTGAGCGAAACAATCCCGAAAACTTTTAAAACTGCGGCTCAAGGGTTCCACCCAGATTACCTCGAGCTCCTCTCACAAAAGGTCAAGGACGTCCACAGCGCCATCAACGAAAAGGCCACAAGCAATGAAAATTTCAGAGGAATGGGGGCCACGCTTACTCTAGCATGGTTCACCCCCGAGAACCTCTACATTGCCCACGCTGGAGACTCTCGACTCTATCTCATGCGCGACGGCAAAACCCAACAAATCACCGAAGACCACTCCTTCTGCTGGAGGAAACTTAAGAGAGGTGAAATAACAGAACGCCGATACCGCAACGACCCAAAGCGTTCAGTACTCTATGAAGTCATTGGCGGAGGCCACTCAAAAGTCCGCCCAGCAGTTGCTGCCATCACCTATCAGCAAGGTGATCGATTCATGCTCTGCTCTGATGGAGTCACTGATGGATTATGGGAAAAACACATTCATTCCGCACTTGATAAAAACAGAGACTCGACAAGCGCGGCCGCAAACGCTCTTATGACTCGCGCCATTGATAATGATGGGTCAGATGATACGACCCTCATCGTCATTGATGTTCGATAAATTCAGCGTATACACTAATTTTATCAAACTTGGCACACATATTGCTTGCTGCCTATGCAACAAGCAGCTGGAGATCAACTCCACTCCTCTAAAGTAAATACATCATTATGTCCAAATTCAGACTCGATTACGTATGGCTCGACGGTTACACACCAGTGCCGAACCTCCGCACAAAGTGCATGATCCGCGAATTCGATGAGTTCCCAACTCTCGAGCAACTCCCTGAGTGGGGCTTCGACGGCTCATCAACTCAGCAAGCAGAAGGCGGAGACTCCGACTGCATCCTGAAGCCTGTAGCACTTTATCCAGACCCAACACGTCTCAACGGCGTGCTCGTAATGTGCGAAGTAATGCTTCCAGACGGCTCTCCTCACCCATCCAACGCACGTGCAACAATCATTGACGACGAGGGCACATGGTTCGGCTTCGAGCAGGAATACTTCCTCATGCAAGACGGACGCCCAATCGGCTTCCCACAAGGCGGCTACCCAGAACCACAAGGTGAATACTACTGCGGTGTTGGCTTCAAGAACGTAAGCTCACTTGGTCGCGAGATCTCTGACGCTCACCTCGACCTCTGCCTCGAAGCAGGTATCAACCACGAAGGTATCAACGCTGAAGTTGCTGCTGGCCAGTGGGAATTCCAAATCTTCGGCAAAGGCTCTAAGCGCTGTGCTGACGAAATGTGGATGGCTCGCTTCCTACTCGAAAGACTTTGTGAAGAATATGAAATCGACGTAGAATACCACTGTAAGCCTATCAAAGGTGACTGGAACGGTTCAGGCATGCACTGCAACTTCTCCACAGAATACCTCCGTGAAGTCGGTGGTAAGGAATACTTCCTCAAGCTCATGGATGCTTTCGAAGAGTACACTGAAGAGCACATCGCTGTTTACGGACCTGACAACGATCTTCGCCTCACTGGCCTCCACGAGACTCAGTCCATCGACAAGTTCTCTTGGGGTGTTGCTGACCGTGGCGCATCGATCCGCGTTCCACACAGCTTCGTTAAAGACGACGCATACCGTGGCTATCTTGAAGACCGTCGCCCTAACTCACAGGGTGACCCATACCAGATCGCTTCACGCGTCATTCAGACTATCCAGTCTGTACCAACTGCGTAATACGTTAAGGTCCAAACAACTTTTAAAACCGATAGGGTTCACCCTATCGGTTTTTTTGTCCTAGAAGCCCATCGCTTTGGCTTTCCTAATGCGGAGTCATACTGATTTTGATCTTGAGCGCAGCCCGCCCTCCCAGCTAGAATTCTATGTCTATATTGCGCAAGGTCTTGCTCCAAAAATCCATGGCGAATAGAGCTAACGCTGGGGCCCCTCTCTGAATGAGCACAGTCACTCTTTGCTGACTCGAACCGTCGAGAGGCTGAGCACTTTCACCAGTGCATCATCCCTGCGGCTGGTCTTCTTGCTCTTAAGAAGCTTGCGAGGACTGAAGTTGAGGATTTCAATTTCATTGGTCGCTAATAGTGTGATATTTATTATACTATTTCTCACGAGAATGTTTCGAGTTGCATCGCGGTGAGTACACGAAGCCAAAACTTAGATCCTGCGTTTTCTCCTAGCCATCGGCCCAGAACCTCCTTTTACCCTTGCAAGTTCACTGCAAAAGCAGCGTAGATAGCACGATTACTAACACCTCTCTCACCAAGGACTTTGGTCACTAAAGCCTCGAGGTAGAAGACCGGCTCCACTTTATCTATGAATCCGAGATTGATAATAGCGCCGCTGACTAGCTCCTTGGCCATAAAGGTAGAGAAACGTCTAGTTGAAGCCCGGCAGGCGTCGCTGATTCTTGGCTATGGTCAGCGGTTCTAACTCTCCGGCCATCTCAACTTCAAGACTTCCGTGCTCGTGGATTAGCTGGCAACCTTGACCTGCTAGCTCGTCGGCAGTAGCTCCAGCACCTTATCTGACTCACTTTGCGTTTTCTTCATTGGGTCTATCTTACATGTGCAACCAAAAACACAACGTACTACTCTGGCTGGCCAAAGCTGGCTGTATCGTCATCTAAGATTTGAGTACAGAAGCTGTGAACACGGTTAATCGCTTCACCAACCCTCTAGGCTGCATCAAGAATCACATTCGCGAACAAAGGCTCAAGAAAACCTATTCAGGCCTTCGCCCCCAACACTTTCCGAGCTCAGGGTCTTCGATATTGTGTAACGTTGAGGCTTCAATGACCCTAGCACAGTCACACGCAGCTTTAAAAAGCGATTCGATATGCTACTAAAAGACGTCAAACACCTCCCACACTCACCAGTGAGTGACAATTCTCCCAAACACTATCCAACCGAATCCGAGGGATACGATGACTGGCTCAGTTCGCTGTCGCTCTAGAATTCAGAATCATTCAGGGAGCTATAAAAAATCTTCCACTCTAGCTCAGCTCTCAATGAACTCGAATCTCTCAAAAGTTTTCCCATCACGTTTGATAGTCTCTAGAAACATATCTAAAGGTCGCACCCAGAGCCCCTGGCCTTCATTATACAGCGGCTTGTAGATAACCTGAATAGCATCCGTCTCACTACAGCGTGCTGTATCGATGACGAGATATTCGTTTCCTTTAAAGTGTCTGTACTTACCCCTCTTTAGCTCGCGTTGCATTCCACTAGTTAACAGCTCCTGCCATGAAGCTCCATTCAAATCCCCTCGGATCAGGCAAGCCAAGGTTCCGTTTGCTAGAAAACTCAAACCGTGCTACTAATCTCAAATCTTCAGCTAGATCAATCTCGACCTAGTTTAATCATTCTTAGTCCGACAACTCTGAGAAAACGTAAGCCAGCTGCTGCGCCAGGTCTCGACCACGCGACGCAAATCTGCTCCACAACCAATTGGTTAATGGAGGCTAAATCTCGTGCACCTAAGCAACTTGGTCCAGTGGCTCCAGCTGGAGCCGCCTTCCTAACAGCCTTGTTGGCCACTCCTTACGCCAAAGCCCATTCCCAAGGCCGTCTTTGGTTACTGTGTGACCTGCCACGCTTACGAGAACGGATCGCCGATGAACTCCCGCTTTGGCGCGTAAAAAGTCATCTTCTGAAAGAGGTTTCAAGCGCCGACCAAGACAGCGAAATTGCCGACCCTGAATCTGGTGCTGAACGTCTAGCTAACCTGCACATACTCACCACGCCTCCATCAAACGAGTTCCCTGAAGTCGTCATTCTCCCCACCAGCATTCTCGACGAGTCAGCCCCCACACCCAAGGCTCTAAAGTCAGCTAGACTAAGCTTCCGAGTCGGCCTAGAAGTCGACATCGACGCCCTATTCAACTCACTCAGCGAACTAGGCTTTGAGCGGGTCAGCCAGATCCACAGCCGTGGCCAATTTGCCCAGCGCGGCGGCATACTTGACATATACACATGGCAAAACCCTGACCCGATTCGACTCGAGCTCTTCGACATTGAGATCGACTCGATCCGCGTCTTCGATCTCGATACTCAGACGTCACGCAAAAAACTCGATACCGTAGAACTCGCTGTCAACGAGCCGGATTCCTCTGGCACGATAGCTGATTTCCTTGGCAACCAGGACTCCCTAGTATCTCTCACTGAGGAGGCTCACCCAAAAGCCACTTTCCACTTCTCGCCATCTGCCCCAGTTTTAGAAAGCGGTGAAGCCGACTTCAGCACAGCTCTGCATGGCAGCCCTCTCGGAGCATTTGAAGCTGGCGATTTTGTCCTTCAGGAATCAAAACGCCATGCCTTCCTCCAACAAATCGCGGAGTGGGCTAACGACGACTGGCATGTCCATCTAGTCTTTGCCAACAACGGCGAAAAAGAACGCTTTTCTGAACTCATAGGGGAAGACATTTTCAAAAATATCCAAACATGTAAAGGTGAGCTAGCACAGGGCTTCACCTTCCCTGAAGCAAAGCTCGCGATCCTCTCGTCCGCCGAGCTCTTTGGCCGCTACCAAAACCAACACTCTCGCCGCTCCAATAAACTCGACCACCAACGCCGGGCCCGAGCCCAGACCAATATCGAGGACATCAATGAGGGTGACCTAGTGGTGCATTCTGAATACGGAGTCGGCCGCTTTGAGGGAATAGAAACCAACAGTGAAGGCGAAGAACAAATCCACATCGAGTTCCGAGATGGAGCCATCTTATCGGTTCCTATCGACCAATCTCACCTGCTTGCCCGCTACATCGGCATGGGCGGGAAGACCCCTCCACTTTCTAAACTTGGTGATGCCAAATGGGCCAAATCACGCAAAGCTGCAGAAAAGTCGATTCTCGACTACGCCGCTCAATTACTCAAGATCCAAGCCGAGCGCCAGACCCAGACATCTCAGGCTCATCCGCCCGATACCAAATGGATGTGGGAATTTGAGAATTCCTTTCGCTTCACCGAAACTCCAGGTCAATTAGAAGCTATTGCTGACACTAAGGCTGACATGGAATCTGGTAAACCGATGGACCGATTGATCTGTGGAGACGTAGGTTTTGGTAAAACCGAGGTCGCCATCCGCGCGGCCTTCAAGGCTGTCACAGGAGGCAAACAAGCCTGCTTGATGGCACCAACCACTGTCTTAGCGGAGCAACACTGGCGTACCTTCCGCGAACGCATGTCTGATTACCCTATTAGGGTCGAGCTACTCAACCGCTTTCGCACACCCAGCGAAATTAGAAAAACCCTCGAAGGTTTAGCCAACGGGTCGGTCGACATCGTCATAGGAACCCATCGACTCGTGTCAGACGACATCGTTTTCAAAGAGCTCGGTGTTGCCATTGTCGATGAAGAACAGCGCTTTGGCGTCCGGCACAAAGAGAAATTTAAAGAACGCATGAGCGGGATCGACATGCTCACGCTTTCAGCCACCCCCATCCCCCGCACCCTTTACCTCTCGTTAATGGGCGCTCGTGACATGTCTACTATCGACACAGCTCCACCAAACAAAGTCCCAGTGCAGACCTCCATCTGCGCCTACGATGAGCGCATCATCCGTGATGCTATCCAGCGAGAACTGAAGCGGGGCGGCCAGGTATTCTTCCTTCACAATCGAGTTCAAACCATTGGTATGATGAAGCAGAAGTTGCTCGACCTCGTACCCGAAGCCCGCATTTCCATTGGCCACGGACAGATGCCGAAAGAAGAATTAGAAGTCGTAATGCGTGACTTCGTCAGGGGTGAAGCTGACATCCTACTCGCCACCACCATCATTGAATCTGGAATCGACATACCCAATGCCAACACCATCTTGATAGACCGAGCCGATCGTTTTGGCTTGTCAGATTTGTATCAACTGCGTGGCCGAGTTGGCCGAGCTGGCGAAAAAGCCTACGCTATCCTATTACTCCCACCACAAATGGTAACAGGTGATGCTCGTAAACGCATCAATGCTATCAAGCAATACACAGCTCTGGGCTCCGGTTTTAAAATTGCGATGCGCGACCTTGAAATCCGCGGAGCCGGCAATTTGCTTGGCACCAAACAATCTGGCCACATCGCTGCCGTCGGTTTCGACCTCTACTGCCAACTTCTGCGCCAATCAATCGATCGTCTGCGTGGTAACCACGTTCATGCTCGTATAGATGTCACACTAAGAGCCGACTTCCTCACCTTCAACGAAACAGAATTTTCTCACTCCGACGCGGACTTAAACCTCCCATGCTACATCCCAGCCGCCTACATGGCCGAGCCAAGCATGCGCATCACAGCATACAAACAATTGGCTGAAACTATCTCAGAAAAGGAACTCCGCCGCATCGCTGACAATTGGAAAGACCAATTTGGTCGCCACCCTATGCCCGTGAAACACCTTCTCCAAGCCACTAAGCTTAAGCTCGCTGCGGCCAAAGCCATGATTACTAGTATTGAACTACAAGGGCAACGGCTAATGCTCACAAGAAACGGCAACTACATAACAATTAACGAATCAAGATTCCCTCGGCTCACCGAAGGGCTCCCGGCGAAAAAGCTCAATGAAGCCATCCAATTGTTAAAATCCATCTAAATCCACTCGCCTGTTCTCACGCCACCCCAACTCTCAATTCTTCACCTAACTTAGACTAATAGGTCTTTCCATGTCGCTCAATCCGCGGTAAACCAACTCAATCCAAGCAAAGCTCGCTTATGAAATTTCTACTTCACCTCGCCATAGGTATTGGCCTAGCATTCTCCGCAACAGCAGCTGTCGAACTCAACGGCATTGCAGCGAAAGTCAACGGCCGCGTCGTCACAAAAAACGAGGTTGCCTTTGGCCTCGCACCAATCCGCGCATACCTCTCTACCAAGTACCCAAGAAAGACTCCTAGCTATTATAAGGAACTCAAAGAGGCTCAAGCAAAGATCCTGCACGAACTCATCGAGCGTGAACTCGTTCTACACGAATTTAAAACAATCGGTGCACAAATCCCCGAGCACATCGTAGACTCAGAGATCCGCAGAAAAATCAGAGCGGATTACAACAGCAATGTCGGACTCTTCCGCGAGGAACTCCAATC
>NZ_JBDOPO010000075.1:0-3506 GCF_039830215.1 Rubritalea sp.
CTTGGTCGCCATCCTTTTTCTGGTCACCATCTTTGCCTTGGTCACCGTCCTTCTTCTGGTCACCTTGTTTGCCTTGGTCACCGTCCTTCTTCTGGTCACCTTCTTTGCCTTGGTCGCCGTCCTTCTTCTGGTCACCTTCTTTGCCTTGGTCGCCGTCCTTCTTCTGGTCACCTTGTTTGCCTTGGTCGCCGTCCTTCTTCTGGTCACCTTGTTTGCCTTGGTCGCCGTCCTTCTTCTGGTCACCTTCTTTGCCTTGGTCGCCGCCCTTCTTTTGATCTTCCTCTTCCTTTTTTTGCTGTTGTTGTAGTTCTTTACGGATCTCTTGGATGGTTTTGACGACTTCTTTGCAGGCCTTAGCGTTCTGCTTGCTGTTAGGTTGCTGACTGGCTTGGAATTTCTCTAGAGCATTGTTGAAAGCTTTTTCATAATCATCGAGGTCCTCGCGAGTGATTTTTTCTTCATCTTCAGAGGCTTCTAAGCGTTTCGTGAGGTACTCTTTGAGGGTGCTCTCACCCATGTCACCGAATGCGTCCCATTGCTCTTGATAGAGAGAATTTCCTAGGTTGTATTCAGCTTCGGTCTGAGTCGATTTTTGGTCAGAGAGCATAGCATCACTAAAGGCCTTTGATGCAGCTTTGTAGTCGCCACTGCGGTAGAAGGCCTGGCCGAGAGCTGAGGATAACTGAGCGTGCTTTTCACCGCTTGTGTGTTTGCGGGCACTTTTGAATGCCTCAATAGCATCCGTGTACTTTTTCTGCTTTAGAGCTTCATAGCCACGTTTTTCATCAGCTGGGCTGGTGAATAAGTTGTGCTTCTGTTGCTCTAACCAAGAGCCTTGTGCTTCTACTCGAGATGGACTCAGTGTGAGGAAGCCTGAAGTAAGCATGAGGGCTGCGCTCTGACCCTTCCTCCACCTAGCTCGGACGAATGCCGAGCTCAAGGCGAAGCCTACTGCAGGAATGACAAACCAATAGTAGCGTTCGTGTGGAATGATCTGGGCGCGTCCTTCCTGTTCGAAGCTCTCCATTTTGTTGATTGCTGAGGTGATCACTGCATCAGGTCGGTTGTTGACTGAAGTATACGCTCCATTGGTCTTCTTCGCTAGTTCCTGTAGTAGGGACTCGTGTAGCTTGGTGTGGACTACTTCGCCTTTGGTATTGCGGTGCTTGCCATCGCTTTCCTTGCCAGATGGGATGATTCCTCCAGAAGGTGTGCCTACGCCGATAGTGATGATCTGGACTCCAGCTTCATTTGCTTTTTCAATAGCTTCTTCGATCCCGCTGTCGTGTTCTTCTCCATCGCTGAAAATAACGAGCGCATTGGCTCGTTTGCCTGTGGTTTTCAATGTCTCTACCCCTAAGGCAACGGCGTCTGCTAAATTAGAGCCACCCACAGGTATGGAGTTTGTGTCTAGTTGCGAAATAGTGTCTTGGACTGCGATGTGGTCCACAGTTAGAGGTGCTATGACATTGCAGCTTCCTGCGAATATGAGTACACCAATCCGGTCTGTTGGAAAACGTTCGAGCATCTGAAGTGAAAGCGATTTGGCTGCGGTGAGTCGGTTACTGGAGACGTCCTCGCATAGCATCGACTTAGATGTGTCTATGGCAACTAGGATATTACGACTTTGTATTTTCTCATGGGTTGTGTGTTCACCTTGGTAAGGTCTAGCAAGTGCTATGATGATGCAGGCAAAGGAGAGCAGGGCCAGGCTAAGCGCTATCCAGTGACGCACTGATGGCGCTTTATTTATCAGTTTTCCTGCCAGACGAGGAGCTATGAGAGACTTCCACGCTCGTGTTTGTGAGCGTCTTGCCAAAATCGCTAGAATGGCGAGCAAGGGGATCAGTACAAGGGCGTAAAGCCATTCTGGAGTGAGGAAGTGCATGGTGACTATTCAGGTCCTGCTGGTTTGTGGAAACAAAGAATGAGTAAGTGGCCTAACAGGCAGAAGGCTGCAGCAAAGGTAAAGTAGTGGTGGAAGTCTTGGTAAGTGGTCACTACCTTCTGCGTGCGTTCAGTTTTCTCTAATGTGTCGATGCTGGTGAAAGCTTTTACTAAATCATTGGTGGACTTAGCGCGGTAGTATTCACCATTGGTGATTCTAGCGATGTCCTCGAGCGTGCCTGTATCGAATTCTTGTGCTGCGTTACGTTGGCCATTGAGACGGCCTCCTTCTGTGCCAATGGCAACGGTATAGACTTTGATGCCGAGCGTTTTGGCTGCTTCGGCAGCTTGGATAGGTGAGAGTTTACCTGAGTTATTTGAACCGTCTGTGAGTAGGATGATGATGCGTGACTTTGTGTCCTTTCGTTTATCCAAACGAATTGCTGACGCCGAGATAGCTGAACCAATAGCTGTGCCTTGTGATAGGTCTCTATTAGGGCGAACCTTATCGATCTTACTCAGAAGCCAATCATGTTCCAAAGTTATCGGAGATTCTTGGTAAGGTTGCCCAGCAAAGGGGATGAGGCCGATGCGATCGTTTGGCCGTTGTTTGATGAACTCCTTGACTACTTCACGTGAAATGAGGTCCCGCGGGACTATCCGTTCATCGTATCGGAAATCGGCAATTTCCATCGAGAACGAGACGTCCATACTTATGATGATATCAATCCCGCTGGCTTTGCGATCTGTGTGACTATTTTGTTTTTGCGGACGCGCTAAGCTGATAGCTGAGAAAATGATGAAGAGCGAAAGAAAGGCTAATGATATGCGCCCAGCTATATCGCGCTGGCGTGCTCCCAATGATCCTAGCAATGAGAGTGATGAAAAAACGATACTGCTCCGCGAGCCAGCTCTGTTTTTTAGCAGGGCAAGCGGAATAAGCGCCAAGAGGAGGAGTAACCACCAAGGCTGCGCCAATAGATATCCTGTGAGATGAGTGTCGATGAGCTTAGTTCGCTGGAGAGCTTGTTTTAGGGGCTAATGACTCGATAGAGTCGAGGCTGCGTAAGAGTAATTCAGCCTTTTCAATGAGTGACTCTAGTGCAGCTGGATGGTTGGGGTTTGGCGCGTATTTGTGATTGGCTACCGCTGTTAGATAGTTCTTGAGTCGTTCCGTTGCCTCTGGGGTGAATTTATCTAACGCAGTCGAGCGTGCGTGAAATTCTTCATCGGTTTCAAATAATGCAGTGTCGTCAAATACACGTTGGATGAATTGCCTGACAATCAGAGAAAGGTGAACAGCTAGCCGGTTACTGTCAGTTTTCGAAGTTTCGAGCGTTGCCAGTTGCTGCAGCGCTAGCTCTAGGTTTGAGTGAGATGGGAGTCTTGGGGTCCTTTTTTTTCGCTTCAAAAAAAAACTCAAAAGATACAAAAACATAAAGGCTCCGACTGCTACTAGTGCCCATTGCCACCATAAAAAGAGGGACGAGTGGTCAGTAACTTCAATAATGTCGTGTATCTTAGGCATTGTTTCTAAGCGTGTCTGCTTGAGCGTTTTTTGAAAAGTTGATGGAGCAAGGGGAGGTAGTCGCCATCTGTAGCTGCGTCTATGTGGTCTA
>NZ_JBDOPO010000036.1:0-15654 GCF_039830215.1 Rubritalea sp.
GTAGCAATTGAGTGAAATTAATCCCATGAGTACTTTTGAAATAAACCGGCGACAGGCGCTCATTGCAGGCGGATTGGGCGTGGCCAGCATGGGGATGCCGGGTTCGGTGATGGGCAGTGATAAGCTTCACTAACATTCAATGGCACAGTCGGAGATGGTGCTGCAATTTTGGGAGCACCACCGAGTGGAACCGTTGGTGCCGGAGCTGCCATTTTAGGGGCTGCGGGAGCTCCTTTTGAAGGTGCTTTTGGAGCGCTTGAACCAGCGTCAGCCTTGAGTGTGACACGCATTGTTTCCTCCTTAAGAGGAACAGCTGAAGTCACATCTGGAATATCAGGATTATGTCTGCTTGGAGAGTTTGCTGCACGCGCGCCAGTGTCTTGAGTCATTGATGTGGGCATTGGAGCCTTCGGAGCTGCGGGTGCTGAAGCCTGTGGTGCTGATTTGGCTCCTGCTGGTGTAGACTTAAGAGTCACGCGTACTGTCTCTTTACGGAGCGGCACGGATGACGTTTTGCGCAATTGCTGCGTTTGCAGGGGCTCAGTATCAAGCGGCTGTGTTTGACTTTGTTTCTTTTCTTCGCTCATCCTCTGATGGTTTTCGTTAGGTGATGTGTTTAAAAGATAGTGATGATCGAAGCATCACCTATATTCTTTCATCTACTTTAAACTTGCGATGCCCCCATCTGTCAAACCTCCAAACCAACTTTTTCACATTACTTAAGCAGCTCTGTAGAATTGGGGACCTCAGAGGAACAAAAAAATTCTACTAGCTAGAGCTCTTCATCAACTCGATGAAGACCGGGAATATTTTGCGGAACAATGAATTTTTCCCACCACGAGAGAGTTGGTCGCGCACCAAGCCTACAACACCCTCACTATCTGCAGGCGCAGACTGTTCAGTAATATGACCTTGGCCTTCCATTTTCACGTGCAAAACAGAACTCCCCTTACTTCTAGAAACAGTGAACTTGACATCTCCTGCCTCAATTTCAATCAAGCCTATTGCAGCACTATTATTATCAGTGACAACTGAAGCTTCGATCGTCCCACCGTGTTTATGCTCGAAATGAAAACTGTCAGCCACGGTCTCAGAGATAATCAACTCTGAAGCCTTACGCCACTCGCACTGAGCGGCAAACCAAGCAAGTAACTGGAGCCCTGCTATTCTGCCTTCTGGTGAAGTTGACACTCTCACTTTTTGAATCGAGGGAATTGCGGCTTGAGAAATTGGGTCATCAAAAAGTGAGGCGATTGCAAGTCGGGCATGGTATGTCCGCGTCCACGAAAGGTCCTGCACAACCATGTTATGCTGTTGTATCGCTGGAGCCACCCGAGAAAACTGATCCACTGGATCGCTCCATTCTGAACTATCGATGACCAACCGCTCGATCAAAGAATAAAGACGGCCATTGAAGCGATCAGTCAATTCACCTTGCCACCAGAAAATCAATGGCAAGTCACTATTGAGGTGAGCAAAGACAGTATTCGACAACCGTCCACTGACTCGGCCTCCCAAATGAAAAGCAATCTGCTCGCTACAAACGCTTTTGTTACCATTCATCAGATTACAATGCGCAGTGATCCAAGCTCTCATTGAGACCTTTGGCTCAGCACGATCCACTCCAATTAGAATAGCTCGGCATGCATGCTCACGCGTAATCCAACGAACCGTATCGGAATTTTGTGCCAGTGCTGACGCATCTTCTGAGTAGACTGCAAAATTCATCAATGAAGCATTTGTGCGCGCCTCATCAGCCTCCCACAATCGCTTGAGCTCTACTTCAATCTGGGCTATTTCTACTTCGCGCCCGAGTTGACTACAATCGTTAGGAACTGTCATCGAATATATAGTTTAGAGCCTTCTCCAGGAATTACCATCTTGTTTGAGCAAGTCATCGGCAGCCTTTGGCCCCCAACTTCCAGCGACAAAGTCAGCCATCGCAGGAGCGCTCTCGCTCTCATGCCATGCTTTTTCTATGTGGTCGATGAAGCGCCAAGCTTCCTCAACCTCATCGCGCCTAGCAAAGAGAGTTGCATCGCCAGCCATGGCATCTAGCAACAGGCGTTCGTAAGCTTCTGGGCTGCCTTTTCCAAAGCTTGTCGCGTAGTGAAAGTCCATTTTCACAGGTTCCATACGCAAAGTCGTGCCTGGAAGTTTAGACACCATTCGGAGAGAGATCCCCTCGTCAGGTTGAATCCGAATAACTAAAACATTGCCGCCAGCAGTAGCGCCAGGAATAGCATTGAATAAAACATTTGGAGGCGCTTTAAAGTGAACAGAAATCTCGGTCGCTTTTTTAGGTAGGCGCTTACCGACTCGGACGTAGAACGGAACCCCGCTCCATCTCCACGTGTCGATATGCATCCTAAGAGCCACATACGCTTCAGTCATGGATTCAGGATCCACACGGTCTTCATCACGGTAGCCAACCACTTGTTTGGTGTCTACGTGACCCGCTGAGTATTGCGCTCTAACGACATTTTCTCTGATCAACTCAGGAGTATCTAACTGACGTAACGATCTCAGAACTTTGACTTTCTCATCGCGCACACCATCAGCCGAAAGATCGGTTGGAGGCTCCATAGCCACCAAACTGAGCAGCTGAAGTAGGTGATTCTGCACCATATCGCGGAGCGCTCCCGCTTTATCATAATAGCCACCACGGCCACCTTCCATTCCAAGATGCTCAGCACAAGTGATCTGCACTTGCTCGATGTACTTATTGTTCCAGAGCGGCTCAAAAATAGCATTAGCAAAGCGCAGGACCATAATGTTCTGCGCAGTTTCCTTCCCTAAGTAATGATCAATTCGGTAGGTATCCTTTTCGTCAAAAGTGTTACTCACCACTTCATTGAGGTGCTGAGCTGTTGCTAGATCTGTGCCAAATGGCTTCTCAACAATCACTCGGGACCAATATCCTTCTGCCGAGTTACTTAGGCCCACTGCCTTCAGGCTCTCGAGGATGACATCAAAAAATTCTGGGGCACTCGCGACATAGAACAAACGATTCCCAGCTCCACCGCGCTCGCGGTCAATGGCATCCAATCGGTCAGCCAGTCTCTGGTAGCCATCTATGTCAGTGAACTCACTTTGGTGATACTCGATGCTTTCTTGGTACTCGCTCCACAATTCTGAATCGTGTCCACTGCGTGAAACCTCTTTATTAAGTTCCTCTAAACCTTCACGGAAAACTTCGTTGCTCTTCTCGCGTCGGGCAAAACCTATAATTTTAACACCGTGGGGCAACTCACCATCCACCGCTAGGTTATAAAGAGCCGGAACCAGTTTGCGGTGGGTCAAGTCTCCAGTAGCTCCAAATATAACTACTGTACACGCTTCCGCACGGGAACGTGAAACCAAATCTTCTCTGAAAGGATTACTCATTGCTGGTGGCAGCATTCCCTAGGAAGCCATTCTAGCCAAGTCGTAATTCTGCCAGCTTGCTATTTATTTACGTCTTTCAACCAACAAGCGGTCATACTCATTTGCGTAAATTCAGCAAATATATAACTTATCCGCTTTGCTCACTCTGCTGCGACCTATTTCCCCTTCATCACCTTAGAAGCAGCCTCGAGCACATTACCGAGTTCAGAGAGTGGCTCAGAAAGTAAAATCAACACCTCTGGCTGGTCACTTAATTTTTGCAGTAAAAAAGCTGCTTCATCCTGAGTGGCACGCACTTTTCTCTCAATGATGACCCGCTCCTCAAGCGTGAGGTATTCTTCTGCTTCCACCTCTTGCACAATCAATGCTATCGCATCTCGCATTTGGTGAATTTTAATAACAGCTGCATCAGCACTCTTCTTGTCCCTCACTTCAGCGAGGACCGAAGGCAGGCGTTGCAGCTCAAGAGTGAGTTCATCGGCCAATTCTGGAGTCGTTTTCTTTGAAGAACACGCACAAAGAAAAACGAGCGAGACCAATAGTGAAATGCGTCGAATCATCACTTATAGAACGTTATACATCGTCTTCTATTAGAACAAAGTCGACAAGTTGTCGCTCCATATCCACACGAGCAATCTGCACATTCACTCGCTGACCGAGCTTATAGTCCTTTTTCTCGTTGTAATTTCTAAATGCCATCACGCTCTGCTCAAAGACCCATTTACCTTTGGGCAAGGCTTCTTTCTTAACCACCCCTTTGACCTGCATGTCTGTAATTTCAACAAAGAGCCCCATGCGTCGTACATCGGTAATCAACGTATTGAATGTCTGCTTGCTTTCTTGCTGAGCAATATCAAATAGAAACTCCATCATCTTCATACGCTTGGTTGCGCTCTCAGCCTCACCACTATTACGCTCGGTGTCAGAAATGTGCTGAGCAACCTCTTCAAGCTTTTTAGCTTTCGGCAACTTCACTGGATGAGTTGGAGGATTCTTCAAGACTGACTGCAATGCTCTATGCACCACTAGGTCGGCATAGCGTCGGATCGGACTCGTAAAATGACAGTAATCCATTTTTGCTAATCCATAGTGGCCTAAACCTTCGATACTATAAGCCGCACGTTTTAGACTCTTAAGTAGGCCTAGTTTGATAGATTGCTCGACTGTTGACCCCTTAGCGGCTTTCAGCAAATCTTGAACATGCTTCTTGTTCGTTAGATCCCCCACTCTAAACCCGTGAATGCGGGCAATTTCAGCATACTCGTTGAGACGATCAGCATCTGGCTCTTCATGAATACGGTGTAAGGCATTGCGTCGTTTCATCTTCAACTCCACTGCCACCGCCTCATTCGCTGAGAGCATGAATTCTTCGATCATCTGGTGGCTTTCGTCGTACACCAGATTTTTCACCTCGATTGGCTTTTTCGTTTTCTCATCTAACACTACTTTGACTTCAGGGAAATCGAGATCGAGAGCTCCGTTTTTGAAGCGCCGTTTTCTCAAAACGTCGGCCAAAGACCACGCTGTCCGAATAGCATCACCGATCTCACCTCCACCCTTACCTTTGATAAAGACCTGCGCCTCCTCATAGGCTAACTTTGCTTTACTATTGATGACTGCATCACAGAAATACGCATGCTTGCGTGTTCCCTTGAGGTCAAATTCGATCACTGCACACTTAGTGAGCCTGTCCACATGAGGGCGGAGGCTACAGATACTATTTGAAAGCTTTTCAGGCAACATCGGCAAGACTCGGTCTACCAAGTAGGTCGAGTTACCACGCAACTCGGCCTCTTTATCCAGAGCCGAATGAGGTGTCACATAATGAGAAACATCAGCAATGTGCACAGCCAGCTTCCAGCCCGTCTCAGTCTTCTCCACTAACACCGCATCGTCGTGATCTTTCGCATCACCTGGATCCACAGTCATCACCAAAGCGTCACGCCAATCTTCACGACGCTCTAACTCTTTTCTGGGGATTTTCTCAGAAACAGCATCAGCTTCTTTTTGCACATCAGGCTCAAAATCCACACGGAGATTATGTTTGTGAATCACCGAGATGATATCCACTCCTGGTGCATTTGGATAACCGATCACCTTGATCACTTTACCTACAGGTGACTCCCGGCGTGATGTCCACTTTGTAATTTCCACCGCCACCAATTGCCCGGGCTTCGCACCGCCAGCGTCCAACAAATCTACCTCTGGAGGCAAAGCCTTGGCTTCAGGAACCACAAAGCAGTATCTTCCTTCTTCACGGTAAATACCAATAATCGTCGTATTTTTACGCTCTAGAACCTTAATCACTCGGCCGGCAGCTTCGTCCCTCACCTCTTTATCGGGCCTCTTCTTTTGTTTGATCGGGCGGCCTCTATTATCAAATTTCGACTTGTGTCCTTTGTCCGCAAATCGCTTCCATTTTGGCACTCCTACACGAGTGACCTTGAGGCTTACGTAATCGCCATCTAAGGCAACTCCAAGGTCTCTTGCATCCACAAAAATACGGTCATACTTTTGTAGATCCAGACCCGTCTCTATGTTAACCTCATCAGTCAATACGGGAAAAAACCATCCATTCCCATTCGGTTGATAGCGCAATTTACCCACCAAAAACATCTGAGTGCGTTCCTGCAACTTATAGCTTCTTTTAGCGCCAATCTTCACCCGGCCTTCTTGTTCAAGTTTTGTAAGCAAAATACGGAACCTACGACGTTCTGAACTCTGAACACCTAATCGGCGGGCTAGCTCAGATTTGTCCATTGGTTGATACTCTTTTCCCCCCATGAGCTTGAGTAAGGAGTCGCGAAGGTCGTTCATACACACACACTGTGCCATCTAACCTCATCCCGCAAGCCAACTTTCTCTTGTAGCCGAGCATTCACACAGATAAGAAAAAAGAGGATATATTATACATACAAATCCTGCTTGATTTTGAATGGGGTGTTGCCGTCATCCAATTTTCCTGCCATCCATACTTTACCTTATTTAAAACAACCTATGAAAAAGCTTACACATCCTAAAATTCACAAAGGTTTTTCCCTAGTGGAACTGCTCGTCGTCATTGCCATAATTGCAGTTCTCGCCGCATTATCCTACCCAGCTATCACCGGAGCGATCAAGAGCGCCAAAATCACGGAAGGCAATAAAATGGCCCAAGACCTTGTCTTTGCCATCGAGGGATTTGAGCAGAAGTACGACTACCTTCCATACGGCGATACCCCTCCAGACCCTAACGAACCATCAGTTGTTGAATATAGTGCAGGTCCTGGCGGAGAAAATATAGCGGATTTACTCAAAGTTCTTATGGGGCAAGATGAAGACATAAACCCTAACAACGTCCGTTTTTTCGAATTTCAGGCAGCATCCAACGGTATTAACGGCCTCATATATGAGGCCGATGGCACCACACCTTCCGAGTTAAAAGACCCATTTGGCAATGACTTCACGCTCTACATTGACTACTCTGGCGATAGAACATTTGATTTACAAGACACTGTTTTCTCAGGCCAAAAAGAGAAGAATGGGCAACCTAAAACGATTCGTTCGACCTCAGCAATTGCAGGCTCACCAGGACCAGACAAGGAGTTTTACGATCCAGCTACTGAGGACCTAGATGCGGACGACGTAATGTCCTTCTAAAGCTGCTACAGCTTACTCCTCCAAGCACGTGCGCCCTACTACACTTGTTTTTTTGTACACTCTACCTAATATGATAAAATCCATCCCACTCATCACCACGTTAGGTATTACCTGCGTAGGAGGGTTTGTTCTCGCTCACAAAGATGCAGAAAAATCTATGACCTTAGTCGCAGCAAAAACCGATACTCTGCGCTCTAGTGGAACTGCCCGTGCATGGGCACAAAGCACCTCAGATATTCCGGTCGACGAAAAAGTTGTCTACGGAACATTAGAAAATGGCATGCGCTATATCATTCAAAAAAATCCTCGCCCAAAAAAACGAGTGAGCATGCGCCTGCACGTCGATGCTGGCTCGCTCAATGAAGCCGATAACCAACGGGGTATTGCCCACTTCCTCGAACACATGGTATTCAATGGCACAAAACATTACCCAGATGCCACTAAGTTGATCCCGCAAATGCAACGTCTCGGCATCGCCTTCGGTGCTCACGCTAACGCCTACACATCATTTGACGAAACCGTTTACATGTTAGACCTACCTAACATCGACAAATCAACACTAGAACTAGGCTTCGCGGTCATGGGCGACTTCGCAGATGGAGCACTCCTCGAGAACTCCGAAATCGATGAAGAGCGAGGAGTCATCTCCTCGGAGAAAACTTCTAGAGACTCCGTTGGGTTACGCATGTTTGAGAAACAATTCTCTGCACTCCTGCCTAACTCAATAATCCCAAAGCGTCTCCCAATTGGCACTGACGAAGTAATAGCTAAAGCACCGCGCGAGCGATTTGTAGATTTCTACACACGCTTTTACACACCTGAAAAAATGACCTTTGTCTATGTTGGTGACCTCGATGAGGCAACTGCTGAGCAACACATTCGTGACACATTTGGCTCCATCAAGAACCCTAACAACCCAGGCCCGAAAGCAAACCTAGGCGACATTTCTTCACCTAAAGGATTCAATGTATCTGTCTTTACAGACAAGGAGCTAACTTCCACCGAGCTCACACTGATCCACACGCGCCCCCACTCCTACAAGACTGACAGTAAAGCGAAACGTCTTGAGTCACTAAAGCTCAATATTGCAAACGCGATCATCAATCGCCGGTTCTCACGCTTAGCAAAAGAAGAGGGCGCTGTCATCACATCTGGATCTGCATCACATAGCGTGTTCATGCGCGACTTAGAACTCGGCAGTTTTGACATCACAGCCCTCAACAACGATTGGAAAACTGCTTTACCTGTACTTGAAAATGAATTCCGCAGGGCCCTGCTCTTTGGTTTTACCCAATCTGAGTACAAGGAAGTAGTCGCAGAACTCATCAACGCATACGAACAATCCGTCGAAACAGCTCCGACCCGTAAGTCAGGCGGCATTGCTTCGAGCCTTGTTAAGCACGCTCACTCTGACGCTGTGTACTCAACACCTGAGACCGACCTCACAGTGCTTAAAGACAACCTGATGGGCCTGACTCCTAAAACTGTGCATGAAGCATTTAAGGCGTTTTGGAACACTCCAGATCTACACCTTTTCTTAAGTACTCAGTCAGCCAGAGATGACGTTAAGCAACAACTTCAAGACCTATACAAAAAGCAGGCTACAGCTAAACTCGAAGCACCGACCGACAAAGCTGTTTCAGCATTTGCCTACACCGACTTTGGTAAGGCCGGTAAAGCTAGCACTGCAACACACATTGAAGATCTGGATATTCATCAGTGGTCTTACCCCAATGGAGTGAAAGTCAACTTCAAGCAAACCGACTTTGATAAGAACTCGATCAACATGGTTGCTAGTTTTGGTTCTGGAAAAGCTGGTATGCCTATGACGCTCACAGGGCTAGACACCCTCGCTGGAGCTATTTTTAGCGCAGGGGGCCTTGGTAAACACAGCAGCGACGATCTACGCTCCATCCTAGCGGGTCGTAACGTCGGGGTGGAATTCAATATTGGAGATGACACCTTCTCTCTGAGTGGTAGCACCACT
Organism: Rubritalea sp.; assembly: GCF_039830215.1. NCBI lineage: Bacteria > Pseudomonadati > Verrucomicrobiota > Verrucomicrobiia > Verrucomicrobiales > Rubritaleaceae > Rubritalea > Rubritalea sp. Next base: position 9,014 of record NZ_JBDOPO010000036.1, read on the forward strand.
CCAAAAGACCTCGATCTGCAGTTACAGCTACTCTCAGCCTACCTCACAGACCCAGGCTTTCGCCCAGAGGCTGAGCGCCAATTCAAAGCTATGCTTCCGAACATATACGCACAGCTAAAGCACACTGAGCAAGGTCCCATTAGCAAAATGTCTAGTTGGTTTGTCAGCGAAGACTCCCGCTTTGCATTCCCCACCGAAGAGCAAGCTAATGCGTTATCAAGCACTCAGGTGAAAGACTGGCTCACGCCACAACTCACAAACAATTCGTTAGAAATTTCGATCGTTGGTGACACCTCGATCGAAGCCATCCAAACTGCCTTGAGTAAGACGCTTGGCGCCCTGCCAGCCAGACACGCTAGCAACGACATCCCTATCGAAAACCGGACACTGACAATTGTGCAAACTCCAGTCGAGAAGACATTCACTTACCAAAGTGAAATTGAGAAGGGTATCGCCATCGTTCTGTGGAAAACTGATGACGCGACTGATCAAGATGCCAAAAAAGTGAGGCGCACTGGATTACTCGCAGACATCTTAGATGAACGCATGAGAGTCGAACTCCGTGAGAAATTAGGTGAGGCATATAGCCCGTTTGCTAGAGCGTCACTCTCACAGACCTTTAAAAACAAAGGCTCAATCATGGCCTACAGCCCAGGAAAGCCGGCTAACACTGAAAAAGTAGGGAACATCATCATCAATCTAGCAGACACACTCGCCAAGGAAGGTGCCACCCAAGATGAACTCCAGCGAAGCCTAAAACCGAAACTCGGATTACTGGAAAAGTCATTACGTCAGAATTCCTACTGGCTTGGCAGCGTCATGGATAGAAGTCAGGCCTACCCTGCCAAGATTGAAGCTGCACGCACGCGCGATGCTGATTACGCCAGCATCACACTCAAGGAAATCAATGACCTTGCGCAACAATTCTGCATAAAAGAAAACAGTGCTCGCATTTCAATCTCACCTTCGAAATAAGTCCTTCTCTACACCACTATGAAAATATTATTGTTACTGACAGCCTCACTCGCGGTTAGCCTGTTTCCGGCCGACGCCGATACATTTAGGCTAAAAGGCGGCCGTTTGGTCGAGGGTAAGGTAGCTATGGAGACTGCGGATACCTATATTCTTCTGGTCGAGATTCAAAAAGGTATCCGTGATGAAATCACAGTCAAAAAGTCAAATATTGTCTCTGTGACAAAAGAGGACCAGTCTCTCAAGGCATTTGATAAAATCCCTGAGCTTCTGCCTACAGATGATCTGCTAACGGAAAAAGATTACCAAGTTCTTATCGATAAAAAGCTCACTCCATTTCTAGAGAAATATCCAAACTCGAAGTACGCTGCCAAAGTTAGAGAAGTTGAAGAAGCTCTACTCGACGAACTATTCCTAGTTCAATCTGGCGCACTCAAAATCAATGGCAAGTGGCTCACAGCTGAAGACCACAAAGCCAATAAATATGAGATTGAGGCCATCCTCGCTCTAAACCCAGTTTTCGTAAATGCTAAAAAGCATAATTACGGAGCAGCTCTCATCACATTAGCGGAGCAAGAAAAGGCCTATAAGAACACCAAAGCTTATCATGATGCTTTGGATATGTGTCTCAGCTTTCTTCCAACATACAAATATAGAGCTCAAACGGTCGTCGACAACGCTCCCGAACTAATTAGAAAACGTGACCTTTCACTCAACAGGCTACCTAGCAGCGATAGAAATAGAGTTGATAGAATTCTAGCTGCGGAAGAGGCCAAATACCAATCACAGCTCTACAAAGCCAAACAATCTGGTGGTAAATGGCTCCCACTCAATCGCTTTCACCCTGAGTCTGCTGAAGCTGTTGTGAAATCCATCTCGTCCGAATCTAGCCGCCTTCAGAAGCTTGCTGCGGAAGAATACACCGACGCTGGTGCACTCTATCGAGACTTTCTTATCTCCATCGACACAAACGACCTCGATTTAGCGAAAGATCAGCTTAATCAATTTAGCCGTACTCGCGCACCTAAAGATTACAGTGACGCACTTCGCGATAAATATGCTGATGCCGTGGCGCAGATGAAACTCATCGAAAAGCAAAAGAAAGCCGAAGCCGAAGAAGAGGAACGTAAAGTCAAGGAAGACGCTAAGAACAAAACTGAAGAAAAGCCTGAGAAAAAGGCCCAGTAAGCCTTACCAGCTCAAACAAAGATTCAAAAATCCAGAATTCGTACTGCGGGATCTGGATTTATTTGGGATTGAACTTCACGTCAGCTGGCGCACACTATCGACAATCTTATGAGAACAGCATCACAGCAGCGCGACACCGCTGAGACAAAGATAAACCTCAGCCTCAATATCGACGGCTCCGGCAAGAACCAGATCGACACTGGCATTCCCTTTTTCGACCACATGCTCACCTTGTTCTCGCGACATGGTCTAATCAATCTCGAGGTCAAAGTCGACGGTGACGTGGAAGTCGACTTCCACCACACAGTTGAAGACACAGGTATCGTCATTGGCGAATGCATCAAAGAAGCTCTCGGTGACAAGAAAGGTATCAGCCGCTACGGCCACGCCTACCTTCCTATGGACGAGACACTTTCTCGTGTCGTGGTTGACCTATCTAACCGCCCACACCTCGAATTCAAGTTCGCTCAAGGAACTCCTGACGCCCAAAATTTTCCATTCAGCTTGGTGGAGGAATTCTTCCGCGCCATAGCGTGCAACCTCCGAGCTAACATCCACGCTGAAGTTTTATACGGCCGCGATGGTCACCACATTGCCGAGTCACTATTTAAAGGCCTAGCCCGAGCTCTACGTATCGCTATGGAACATGACCCACGTGTCATCGGCATCCCGAGCACAAAGGAAGTCCTCTAAGTTTGCGTCAGCAACTGACTCAACTTCACACTAGCAACTTCTAACTTCACACTTTCCCATGAAAGTCGGAATCATCGACTACGGCGCAGGAAATCTCCAAAGCGTCCTCAATGCTTTTCACGCCCTCGGCGCGGAAGCACATCTCATCACCACACCTACGGAACTAGCTGACCTCACTCATCTAGTGCTCCCAGGCCAAGGTGAATTTGGCGATTGCTCACGTAAGCTCGAAGCATCCGGCATGACTCAACCGATCAAGGATTGGATCACTGCGGACAAACCATTCCTCGGAATCTGCGTGGGCTACCAGCTCTTATTTGAAGGCAGCGAAGAATCACCAAGTTCGCTAGGTCTCGGCATATTCAAAGGCCAGAACGTCAAGTTTCAAGCCGAAGATGGCCTCAAGATCCCACACATGGGCTGGAATGGCGTCACACCTCAGAATCCAGAAGTCAAGATGTGGGATGGCATGAGCGAGGAACCGTATTTCTATTACGTCCATTCGTATTTCCCCAAAGCGGAGGAAGCTGAAGTAGTCGCCTGTGTGACAACATACGGCAAGCAAACCTTCCACGGAGCTGTGACTCGAGGCAATCTCATAGCCACTCAGTTCCACCCAGAGAAATCCCAGCACGCTGGACTCCAACTTCTTAAAAATTTCCTAGCACTATAGGATCCTGCTTTTTTAAACCATAACTTTCACTGATTAGATAGATTTCCAAAGATATCTTCCAGTGATGGCTAGTACTCAAACCTTCCGCAAATTCTGTGCTTTCACTGGTTCAAAAAATTATCCCCAATTCTGAAAAATTCAGCTAATTCTGTCTAGCCCCGCAGGCAACAAGCCCAGCACTTCACACTTATCACTTTCCACAATGTCATCTGCATTAGAACAACTCATCGGCGGTACAGCCAAAGTACTTTCCGAAAAAGAACTTGCCGAAAAACTCGAGCTAGGCCGCCCGCTGCGCGTCAAACTCGGAGTCGATCCAACTGCTCCAGATATCCACCTTGGCCACACAGTTGCGATTGAAAAACTCCGCCAGTTCCAAGAACTCGGCCACACTGCCGTGCTGATCATTGGTGACTTCACAGCCACCGTTGGCGACCCGACTGGCCGCTCGGCAGCACGCCCACCAATCACCCGCGAAGAAGTGCTCGCAAACGCTGAGACATACACCACTCAAGCATTCAAGATTCTCAATCCAGAGAAAACAGAAGTTGTCTACAATGGGGATTGGTTTAACAGCATGACTTACGACCAAGTCCTCAAGCTAAATGCGAGAGTCACTCTCCAGCAAATGCTACAACGAGAAGACTTCAAATCACGCCTAGCGGAAGGTAAAGAAGTGCGCCTCCACGAGATCCAGTACCCTATCATGCAGGGCTGGGACTCCGTAGTAGTCAAAGCCGACGTCGAAATCGGCGGTACTGACCAACTCTTCAACATTCTAGTGGGCCGCGACCTTCAGAAAGAAGAAGGCATGGCCCAGCAAGTAGTCATGCTGATGCCACTTCTCGAAGGTCTCGACGGCGTTAAGAAGATGTCGAAGTCATCCTTCAACTACGTTGGAGTTTCCGAGCCAGCCCCAGAAATGGTCAACAAACTCATGAGCGTCTCAGACGACCTCATGGACAAGTACTACCTCATGCTCCTAGGCACATCTCGTGATGAATCACTCCACCCACGCGATGCAAAGCTCGAACTAGCCCGCCAAATCACCGCACGCTACCACGACGAAGCTGCTGCTGCAGATGCTGTTAAGAAATGGCTCGACCGCTCCAAAGGCGACCAAGGCTCCGGTGCTACTGAAGTGACCCTCGCTGACTTCCCTACCGAGCTCACAGTCCTATCACTCGCATCTAACGCTTTCCAGATTGGCTTCAACCTAAAGAAGTCTAACGGCGAGCTCAAAAAGCAATCGATCCAACCTGGAGCAATCCAACTCAATGGTGAGAAACTCACCGATCCAAACGCAGCTGTCTCAGTAAAGGCTGGAGACATCCTCCGCCTATCCAAAAAACACACAGTAAAATTTGGCTAGCACCGACTCTCCATGCAAATATTAGCTATATAGGCCCTATGTCTCACATAGGGCCTATTGTATTTAAATACACCCAACTCATTTCTATATAATAGTTCCTAATGAGAATAATTATCTGATCTTCGTCTCTACAAGCCTGAAACCTAAACATCTACACCAGCTTCCAGCTACAAATGCTGACAAGCCATCACGTTCTTACTTTTAAGTTACCTACTCAGATCAGAGGGGAGTAGCTAATTCAGCCATATCGAGGTCTATAGAATACTATCCAATTCATCCCACAGATTCAAAAGTGATAGCCAAATAGAAGCCTCTGAGTGGCTACTTTAGCAAAGTGACTAATAAACAACCTCATAAAAAAAGCGCTCCGATTTGGAGCGCTATTGAAAATTTCATTTTAGAAAGCCGAGTTATTCTGCTCCCTCTTGGTCGAGAGTCGCTTGGAAGACATCAGCCTTAGCTGCTGGAATTCCCAGGTCACTGGGCTTCACTTCCAGCTCAGTTGTGCCACGAAGGTCAGCTTCGATGTCATCTAGCACATCGAGCTCTGGGCGGAAATCTGCAGCGTGATAGGAAGAACGTACAAGCGGGCCTGACGCCACATACTTGAAGCCTTTCGCCAGTGCGATCTCCTTGAGTTCGTCGAATTTCTCAGGCTTGATATACTCGACCACAGGAAGATGGCGTGGAGTAGGACGAAGATACTGGCCTAGGGTGAGCACGGTCACATTGTGATCGAGTAGATCATCCATTGCCTTTTCAACTTCTTCCTGAGTCTCACCGAGACCGAGCATAATGCCCGACTTCACAGCGACCTTGCCATTCACCATATCGCCAGCTTTTTTGAGCACGGCGAGAGATCGCCAATACTTTGCCCTGGAACGAACGAGAGGCGTGAGACGCTCCACGGTCTCTAGGTTGTGGTTGAAAATGTGTGGTCGGGCATCCATCACCATTTGTAGTGCCCAGTCACGGTCGTTGAAATCTGGAACCAGAACTTCGATGATGATTCCTGGATTTGTCGCACGAATTTCTGAAATTACTTTATTGAAGTGCTCAGCTCCACCATCCTTAAGATCGTCACGGGCAACCGCTGTGATCACCACATGCTTGAGCTTCATCCGGCGCGAAGCCTCCGCCACACGTTGTGGTTCGTCAGCCTCGAGCGGATCAGGACGCGCAGTCTTCACAGCGCAGAACCCACATGCACGTGTGCACTTCTCTCCAGCGATCATGAAAGTAGCAGTTCCCTGCCCCCAGCACTCCCAACGGTTCGGACATTGTGCCTCTTCACATACAGTCACCAGGTTCAAGTCTTTGACCATCGACTTCGTGTCCCAGAATACGGGATTATTCGGTAAACGCACTTTGATCCACGACGGTTTTTTGTCCGTGTGGAGTGTCGGGTCCATCTTCATTCTTGGTCCTGCACAGCTCATAGCGCGGAACGTAAGCACGAAACTTCAGAAACGGAAGGCTATTTTTTACCATTACGTCACAGCGTGAACAAGATATGCCTAATAACAATCTCGCTTTGCCGATGCCCTAGCAATTCACATAGATTTAAGCCAATTGAGGCATACGCAACTCATTACTTTATTAGAAGCGATGCAAGACTGCCCTCCACCTCGAGCTAAGCCTTTTTTTACAATTACACAATCATACGGTCATTCTTATTGTCACTCCTCAGCTTTCTAGCTAATAACGAACCTCGCTATGCTCACTCTGCTTGTCGCGCTACTC
>NZ_JBDOPO010000067.1:0-15623 GCF_039830215.1 Rubritalea sp.
CTTCCAGAGGGCTTCACTGTCTTCAGCCTCGCTAGTAATCTTAGAAAACGACTTAGAAGCTCAAACATGTGCGAGACGCTCAATAGCTGCATTAAGCGCAGAACTAGAGTCGTCGGACTCTTTCCAAACGAAGCCTCATTAGAGCGCCTAGTTACAGCAGTTCTGATGGACATATCAGAAGACTGGGAAACAGGAAAAACCTATCTCACTCTCAACTAAAACAACAAAAAATAGCAGCTTCAACCCTAACCTAAATGAGCTTTTACAGACAAAAACTTGCGCAGCCGACTATGATTTCGGTAAAATGACCGTGGAACAATCCTACTACAATTCGGGTGTGGCCGCCTCAAATGAAAGTCACTAATCACTCGGCTATAAAATGAACCAAGATACACTCAAGAACTGATCATTCAAAGCCTGAGCGATCATCACTTAATTATTATTTACATTTAGAACCGGTGAGATGATGTTTCTGGCATGTCTGAGATCTACGACTCATTGAAATCAATTTTATTGGAAAAGTCAGTGCGCACTGGCGAGTTCACTCTCGCGTCTGGTGCTAAATCTGACCTTTATATCGACTGCCGCGTGACAGCGCTTGATCCAGTTGGAGCCAGTCTTATAGGACAAGAAGGATGGCAGGCTGTGCGTGAGCGCATTCACGCTGAAGGGCTCGATATCGACGCCATTGGCGGTATGACCATGGGAGCTGATCCCATTTCTCTGGCTGTCGGAATGACATCAGCGATGGAGCACCCTGACGAAATGATCCAGGTGTTCAATATACGCAAGGAGCCAAAGGGCCACGGACGCGGCAAGCAAATCGAAGGAAACTTCAAGTCCGGCGACCGAGTCGTGGTAGTAGATGACGTGATCACAACTGGAGGTTCAACCATCCAGGCTATCGATGTGATCGAAGCCGCTGGCGGCGTGGTTCAGTTCGCCCTCGTGCTTGTCGACCGCGAAGAAGGTGGCCGTTCAGCTATCGAAGCGCGAGGTATCCCAGTAGTGTCGCTCTACTCACGCCGCACATTGCTCAACGAGTAGTAACCTTTCTAATCCGTTTTAACAAAAGCTTCTGTCTGTAATGGATGGAAGCTTTTTGTTTAGCGGCCGTCGTCTGGAGTGCTGTGGCTCGACACCGCTCTCTGGACAGGGCGCGGCTTGACGCGCGCGGTCGGGGATCTCGGCCTAGAAGCTTTTCATCGCCAAATAAACCTGCGCCCATTTGATAGTTGATCCGCGCCTCATGTGTCGAGCCCCATCCTACCACAGAGAGCTGAAACGAGCCTCACCAGTCCAAAGATGAATCAACGCAACCGATTGCCCACTTTTTGGCAATAAAAAAGCCTTTCAACGAATAGTTGAAAGGCTAGGGCGCTTTTTCTTTGCTACTGGGCCGTGTGCTACTGGGCCGCGAGGGTCACTTCAGTTTCTTCTTCTTTTGCTGTCTCTGTATCAATACCTTCGGCTGAGGCGTGGAGGTCTTTGACTGCTGGTGTGCTGCGGTAGCTGGAGATATCCACAGTGTGGTTGTAGGCAGCTGCAAGCCATACTCCAAGTAGGAGTAGTGAAGAAGTGAGAAAGAGTTTGATCTTCATAAATAAGTAGCGCTTGGCGAAAGTTAAGTTTGGTTGATGATGTCTGCATCTTTTTCAGCAGTTGTAAAGCTAGAAGTTGCATTGAAGACGTTGCCTTTGCTTGCTATGTTTGAGCTTGTCAACCGTAGAAGAGCGCTTTTAGCGCTTATGTACACTGATGACACGAGGGGAGCTAGTATTACCGTAGCGATCAACGCTTGAGACAGCGATGGCGTCAGGTGCGCCTTTGAGGCTGATGCTGCGTTGGGAAACTACCGCTAAGGAGTGCCAAGTGTTCCCGTAGCGGGCTTGCACAGCAAAGTTCTGGCAGCCTAATTCTCGACCAATATTGACTGTGGTATTACCGCGTGAGCTTTGCGCTCCGAGTGTGGGGGGCTTCGGTGCATTCTTAGAAATCCACGGCATCGGGGGGACGAGTGCTGGCACCGCGTAGGCACCGCGTTGAAGACTATTGGTGATTCCACCACGGTTTTGCATGAGTGATTTCATGCTCCAGTGGATCGCGCCAGCCCAGTTGCGACCGATGCTGCGGCTGTAGTTGACCTGCTTGACGATCTCCGAGGCTGGTCGGCCGGGGTCATCAGTGCTTTTGATCCGTGCGGTAGCGATGCCGGGCCAGACAGGGCGCGTTCCTTGTTGACGCCACCATGTGAGCAGTGCGCTGAATGATTGCTTGCGAGGTTCGTCACGCCAGTAAAGCTGCGGAGAGAGATAGTCGAGCCAGCCATTCTTGAGCCATTTCCTAGAGTCGGCACAAAGGTGGTCGTAGGCGTCGATCCCTGCTTCGATCCCTGCTGGGACACCAGGTTTCCAAATGCCAAATGGGCTGATGCCGACGCGGACCCATGGCTTGTTCGCTTTGATTGATGTGTACATATTTTTGACAAATGCATCGACGTAGCCGCGGCGCTGAGCGTTGGTTTTTCCATCGGGGAAGTTGGGGACCGGACTGCCATTGACCACTGTTGGGTAAGGGTAGAAATAGTCATCGAGGTGAACTCCATCGATGTCATAGCGTTTGACCACATCCATGATCACAGCGAGTGCGCGCTTCTGGGTGAATGAGTCGGCAGGGTTGAGCCATTTGTAAGTTTTGTAGGTTTTGACGTGCTGCGGGTGGGTGCGGCTCACATGGTCGCGCGAGACTGGATGGTCTTTATTGGGCAGAGCTCGGAATGGGTTGAACCAGGCGTGGACCTCGATCCCGCGGGCGTGGGCTTCGCTGATGCAAAAGCAGAGGGGGTCGTAGCCTGGTGACTTGCCCATGGTTCCAGTCAGCCAATGGCTCCATGGCTCGTGGTTGGATTTGTAGAGCGCATCAGCATTTGGACGGACCTGAAAGATGATCGCGTTGAGGTTGAGGCTTTTGGCTTTATCCAGTACAGCGATCATTTCAGTCTTTTGCGCGGACGCGCTGAGACCCTTTTTACTGGGCCAATCAATGTTGTACACAGTGGCTAACCAAGCGGCGCGAAATTCGCGTGGGAATGCGGGAGGTTGCTCACTACTAGGGGCGTAGTGCTGCGCTTGAAGTTGGCTGACGGCTGCGAGTAAAATGAGGAAAATGCGTATCACGCAAAAGCACTAACAAGCAGATCTAATCAGCTCCATTGAAAAATGAAAAATGGGTGAGAAACTCATTTGTATTTATTCGATACGCTAACCATACCCAGTTATTGTGTCCTTGGAATGCTGAGGCCATACTCAACTCTTGAGAACAAGTGTGGCTAGACAGATGGTAGCGGGAGATTTCAGTGTGCAGCCCCGAGGGGCCAAGCTGGCGATATGAAGCCAGTTGTTTGTAGCTGGCGGGTCGAGCTTTGTTGATTGGGGGAGCTATGAGCGGGCAGTCCCACGCGCATAAGGCCGCGCACGCAGCAGAGCGTTGCCGAGCCACACGAAGTTCAGATCATTAAATGTTAGAGGGGTGGCCTAGACGGTCTTACTACTGATAATGCTCAAGAATACCATCGACTATCGCACTGGCGGCGAGCGACTGGTACCATGAGCGATTGCACTTCTGGCGCTCCGAGTAGTTCGATATGTAGCCACACTCTACGAGTACAGCTGGGCAGGTAGTTTTGTTGAGCACTGCATATTGGCTGCCTAGTCGAGTCTTTCGATTCTTGAGCTGAAGCTTCTGAATCATCTTTGACTGAATCGATTCCGCGAGTCTCTTACCGCTGGAGCTGGCGTAGTATGTTTCCACGCCATGGACGTATTTGTGTGTGGTTGCATTGAAGTGAATGCTGACGAAAAGTGCATTACGCTTAGAGTTTGAAATTTGTGCTCGTCGGCTCAGAGTGACCCATTTGTCACTACGGCGAGTCATGGTTACTGGGATTCCGCGTGCTTTAAGAAGCGTTTCAACCTTGCGTGCAACCTTGAGGTTGAGATCAGATTCTCTGACGCCTCCCCAGATAGCCCCCTTGTCTTTGCCGCCATGCCCAGCATCAATCACCACGTTTCTATAGCCTCCAGCATGGAGCATTCCATTGCCGATAAGGAAGCAAAGAGCGAAGATGAGAGATCGATAGATTTTAGGCATAAACAGCAGTGGAGTAAGGAAGTTTTTAAAATTATGGTTGGAAGGTGTCAAATTGTTTTTTAAATAAGTAAAATATTTGGAAAAGTTTATAAAAGACGTCTTAAGTCATACTGTGCGTGTGAAGGCTCAAGCTTGCACAGGCTGGCACGCCCCCTCCGAGGCGTCCGACTAGGTTGACTAATCTGAAACCTTGGCTTTTATCTGAGCCAATAAGCATCGTGACTCCCTATGCTAGCCATGACCATTAAGGATGGGTGTGTCGCTTAGCCCAATGGTAAATGCTGCGTGACGTCATGCAGCGCTAGTGAGGTACCACAAAAAATGCCCGCAAGCTGAGAGCGTTGCGGGCATTGTGAGATGAGTTGTTTCTCGGAGTTCTAGGACAGCTCAGTGACTGCGCGCTGGATACGGCGAACTGATTCTACTTGGCCTAGGATCTCGAGGATGGCTCCGAGGTCTGGGCCGCCGGATGCTCCAGTGAGTGCCACGCGTGTCGGGAACATGAGTTGGCCCGGCTTGGCTCCATTAGCTTTGGCTGTGGCCCCGATGGTGGATTTTGCTTCAGCCCAATCGCTGAGGCCAGAAAGTGCTTCAGCTAGTTTTTCTAGCAGTCCAGCAGCGGCTTCATTCTTTTTGAGCTTCTCGACAGTTTCCGCATCAAATGGATATTCAGCGTCGTAGAAGAAGGCGATCATTGCTGGAACTTCAGTGAGCAGGCGAACCTTTTCCTGGATGGAGGCTGCGATAGTGGTGTACTTGTTGTCGGTGGTGATACCAGCGGCATCGACGTAGGGTTTTGCTGCAGCAGAAAAGTCTTCAGCAGAAAGTTTGGCAACGTGTTGTTGGTTGACCCAACCGCATTTCTCAATGTCGAACTTTCCTGGAGCACGGTTGACTGACTCGATGGTGAATTTCTCGATCAGTTCGGCTGGGGAGAATATTTCATTTTCATCTTTCGGCGACCAACCTAGCAATGCGAGGAAATTGAAGACCGCTTCGCTAGTGTACCCCTGAGTGGCGTATTCGCCGATGGCTGCACCTTGATCGCGCTTGGACATCTTAGATCCATCCATGTTGAGGATGAGAGGAATGTGAGCGTACGCTGGCGGCTCCACGTCGAATGCATCAAAGAGTTGTAGGTGCTTCGGCGTGTTCATCAGGTGATCTTCACCACGAAGTACGTGCGTCATGCCCATTTCGATGTCATCCACAACATTGACGAAGTGGAAGGTATACGTGCCGTCGGAGCGTTTCACCACCATGTCTGGGTTGATCGATTCGTCTCGGTAATCGACGGTTACTTCTCCGCAAACGAGGTCGTTCATCACGATTGGTTTGCGCTCGAAACGGAAGCGATAGGCGCCAGCGTCTTCGTAAACGCGGTCCGCTGCGACGAGTTTTTCGAAGTAGCGATTGTAGATCTCCATGCGCTCGGATTGGTTGTACGGGCCAAATTCGCCGCCTTTATTAGGGCCTTCATCCCAGTCCATACCGAGCCAACTCATGCCTTCAAAGATTGCAGCGCGTGCTTCATCGGTATTACGCTCCTTGTCGGTGTCTTCGACGCGGAGGATGAAAGTTCCGCCGTGTTTGCGGGCAAAAAGGTAGTTGAAAAGGGCTGTACGGGCACCACCAACGTGGAGGTAACCAGTGGGTGAAGGTGCGAAGCGTGTGCGGACAGGTTTGCTCATGCCTGTGGTTTAGTAGAGCCTGCCGGAAAGTCCTAGCGCAAAAAGTAGAAATCTCAGCGCTATCGCGACCACGCGATCTGGTATGACCTTTGACTTAAGCCTGTGTAAGAAGGTCAAAAGGGTCAGTTAGCAAAGTCTGGGGACTTTGGGGAGAAAGGGGGAACGCTGGCTTGTGTTGAACCTGTTAGCTAGCTAGGCTGCGCTCTATGAAAAAGATCGCTGCTCACTGGCAGATTCTCATTGCTCTCGGCTTGGCTGTATTTTTAGGGGTTATTTTTAGAAATTTCTCAGCCTCTTATAGCCCTGATTCTAGCTTTGTCGCTTTCGCTTCGAAGGCTGTTGGTGTGAGCTCGTTTATCGGTGACCTGTTCATGAGCGCGCTCAAAATGATTATCGTACCACTAATTGTGAGCTCGATCATTGCAGGAATTGGAGCTCTCGGTGGAGTCAAAGGATTTGGGCGATTGGGACTCAAAACGATAGGCTTCTACGCACTCACCTCGCTGTCTGCTATTTTGGTGGGACTCGCAGTGGTAAATATGTTTGAGCCGGGCTTAGTGAATGGCCAACCTAATGAAGAAATTCGAGCAGCGTTTGACCGTAGTGCCGATCAAGCTTCAGTCCAACAAGTGGCGAAAGTAGCGAACGCGAATAAGGTGGAGGCCACTGACTACTGGGACTTTTTTAAGAAGCTTTTTCCTTCAAACATCATCAAGGCGGCATCGGATAATGGGCAGATGCTCGGTCTGATCGTATTTAGTATTTTGTTCGGAGTGGCGATGACTCGCTTGCCGTCGCGAGACATAAGTACCTTGCAAGGTGCGATTCAGGGGATCAATGATGTGATGATTCTGATCACGCAATGGATCATGATGCTGGCACCTATTGGTGTGTTTGCTCTAATGTTTCCTGTGGTCTACGAATCAGGGTGGAGAATTTTTATAGAAATGGGAAGTTACTTCGGGACCGTACTCACAGCTCTTGCGATTCATATGTTTATCACGCTGCCATTGATTTTGAAGTTCTTGGGAGGACTCAACCCTCTATCGCATTTTAAAGCGATGCAGACGGCTTTGCTTACCGCGTTTTCTACAGCATCCTCCTCAGCTACTCTGCCTTTGACCATGCGTTGTGTACAGGAAAATGCAGGTGTTAGCAGTCGTACTTCAAGCTTCACCTTGCCGCTCGGTGCCACGGTGAATATGGACGGCACAGCGCTCTACGAATGTGTCGCCGTTATTTTTGTGGCGCAGGTGATGGGGGTGGATCTGGCATTTGGAGCGCAATTCGTGATCGTTGTCGCAGCCTTGCTCACTAGTATTGGGGTTGCAGGTGTGCCTTCCGCAAGTCTTGTTGCTATCTTGTTGATCCTGAAAAACTCTAACATCGATGGAGCTGAAACTGCTGTGGTCGCCTTGCTTAGTGTTGACCGCCTGCTTGACATGTCGCGCACTGCAGTCAATGTGTTTGGAGATAGCTGTGCTGCTGTGGTTGTTGGAGCGAGTGAGGGGGAAAAAGTCCTCCAAGGCGACCTTCATCTCTTTGAGGACGATATCGAAACTGAAGAAGAGCATCTTTTACATAAAGACTAGATGACCACCGAACTCGTCATAGTCCTAGCTATATCGGCATTTTTTATTGGCGTTTCGAAAGCTGGATTCTCTGGGGTCTCACTGATCTCGGTTTTCTTGCTGGCTGAACATTTTGGAGCGAAGCAATCGCTCGGTGTGGCCTTGCCTATGTTGATTATGGCTGATCTGTTAGTATATCCAGCATACCGGAAATATGGTGGCTGGGGGCCAGTCTGGAAATTCCTGTGGCCGGCATTGATCGGTATTGGTTTTGCCCTCTGGGGGCTGAAGTCGTTTTCTAACGAAGCAGTCCGCGTCGTGATTGGGTTGATCATTTTGGGCATGGTGGGTATGCAGTTACTGCGAAAATGGGCACCTGAGCTTTTTGAGAAACTAGTTCACTCACATAGTTTTGGTATTGCCGCTGGTGTGAGTGGGGGAGTGGCAACGATGATGGCCAATGCCGCTGGGCCAATCATGCAACTCTACCTTCTGTCACGTAGGATGCCGAAAATGGAGTTGATGGGCGTTGGTGCTCGGTTCTTTTTGTTAGTAAATTTGCTGAAGCTGCCCCTCAGTGCAGGCCTTAGCCTGATGAGTTGGGAGTCCCTCAAGTGGAATTTTATAATGTTCCCCTTAGTAGCTCTCGGAGTGGTGCTCGGTAAGAAACTGTTAGTGAAAGTCCCTCAAAAAGCATTCGAGACCATGGTCGTGGTCTTTGCTTTGATCGCGGGACTTAGGTTAGTCAGTGGCAGTTAGCCTTGGAGCCTCAAGCCCCAGCTGGGCAGTTATAGGCTGAGCTGATCTAGGGTTCTCTGATTTTGCTCAGACTAGTCAGTATTCTCTCCAATCACTTCACGCGGAGAGAAGAACACATCAGCTACAAGGCTCTTACGGTTCTGTTTTCTGGGTATTTATCCAGCTGCTCATCATTGTTATGATCTCTTTAATGTGGAGCTGATCTAGTATATTGGGGTGTTAGACCCTCGTAGGGTAATTACTCATCCGCGATCAACTGAGACTCAGCTTCCCGTGCGAAAATGGCAATATGGCGGTCGACCGATTTATTGGGGGCGTCGTTGATGATCCGCGACTTTGGGTTGCGGATGCTGGTGGTGAGTGTTCCACCCATGGCGCTGATTGCTTGGACTGCTTGCAGGTGTTCGCGGTCGAAGTAGGAGGTGATGACTAGGATTCCGTTGTCGTTGAGCCGGTGTAGTGCGTTATCGTAGATTCTGTGCCAGGCCTCTGCGCCATTCCAGTAGTTTTGGTGGCGGATAAAAACGACGTCATAGGGGCCGTCCAGTTGGTGAATGTGGGCTATATGACTGGCATCTTGGGTGTAGAATTGAGTCTTGGCTGACGCCATCTTTCCCCAGCGTTGTTTGGCCTCACCGATTTCGCGATTGCGGATGTCGATGCCGGTGATTTCTAACTGTTGGCAATGAGGGGTGAGCGAGTCGACTAGGGTGCCGGTCTCATCGGCCCTGCCGCAGGCTATGTTCAGTAGTCTTATTTCTGATAGCTGAGAGCGGAAGTGATCTCTTAGTAGTGGCGCCAGCAAATATTTTAGCTGGAGGAGGTCGGCTTGCGTGTGTTGGTTGGAGAAGGCTAGTGGCATTGGTCGGTGTTTCTTAGCTTAGCCTACGGTAAATGACGATGGATAGTTTCAGCTCTGCGTTTATTTAGGTTACAGCAGCATAAAATGTTGGGGAGTCGAGGCACGTGTGCTAGAGATTGGGTATGCAGTGCTGCTTTCAGATTTTTATCGCTCTTGTGTGGATTCAGTTTCTTAGTGCTTCTGACGATGCTAAGGCGGACCCCGTTCGGTCTGCTGAAAGTGGTGAGACTTATGCGGGGAAGGTTGTGGTCTTAAAAGTTGGAAAGGATTCGCTGATGAATAAGCATTCTTTCAAATACTGGCGCAAAGTGATGCGCCGAGCTCAGGATGAAAAGGCGCGTGCTATTATTTTCGATATTGATACTCCAGGTGGCTACGCTGGCGAGACTGCGGACTTGATCACGCGGGTGATGCCTGACCTGACGATTCCGTCGATTGCCTTTGTCAACCCAGAGGCAACCAGCGCGGGGTCGATGATAGCTTTCGGCTGTGACAAAATTTACATGCACCCACGCGGTACGATTGGTTCTACTGGGATAGTCTCTGGTAGCGGTGGCACCATTGATCCTGTGATGCGCTCGAAGATCGAGTCTCTGTTTTCTTCCTATGTGAAAATAGTGGCTAAGGAAAAGGGTCGGAATGCGGAGGTGATGAAGGCTATGATGTTCCGCGAGCAAGAATATGAGTTTGCCGAGGGCGAGGTGAAGGTTCCAAAGGGGGAATTACTCAATTTGGTAGCCGATGAGGCTGTGTTGGAGCACGAGGGAAAGCCGCTGCTGGCGGATGGAATATGCGATGATCTCGCTGCGGTGCTCGCTGCTGAGGGGATGGAGGGTGTCGAGGCTGTGCGTGCTGAGCCCAGAGGTTTTGATGCGTTCGCATCTTGGGTAGGATTCGTCTCACCGATGTTGATTAGTGTGGGGTTACTCGCTTTATTTATGGAGTTTAAAACTCCTGGGGTGGGCATTTTTGGTTTGGTTGCACTGGTTGCCTTCGCTTTGTTTTTTGTAGGCAATAACTTGGATGGCAATGTTTCAGGTTCTTGGTTGTTTGTATTGTTTATAGCGGGGGGGATTCTGGTTATTTTAGAATTTTGGGTGATTCCGGGAACCTTTGTGGCTGGAACTGTGGGGGTAGTGATGATGGGCGTGGCCCTGGTATTAGCGATGGTGGATGTGGATATGCTGGATAGTTTTAAAGATACTCAATACGGGTTGATTAGCTTTAGCGCTCTAGTCGGCTATCCTATTATTTATATGACTATAGGGCTAGCAGTGGCTGTTCTGGGGAGTATTTTAACCATGCGTTACATGCCGTCCCTGCCGATGTATAGTTCGTTATCTGTGAGCAAGACTTTGCCTCCTGGAACTGGTGAGGAAAATTGCAATTCCGAGTTGGTCGGGAAGCAAGGTATCGCTGTGACTCAGTTGCGTCCTGCTGGGCGGGTTAAGATTGGAGATTCTGTGTATGAAGTGACATCACAACATGGTTTTGTGGAGCCGAATACGGCTGTGCAGGTAGTTTCTGCTGATGGAATGAGGATTTTAGTGGATCTGGTTGGGTGATGTCTGCTTGTATAAGGAATGCAGGGGAATAGCTCATTTCAGGCCACGCGCTGGACATTGGTTCAGCGTATTAAGGAGGCAAACGCAGTGGATGCGCAGGAGGCTCTTAATACTCTATGTAGTATGTATTGGAGGCCTCTCTATGCGTTCGCTCGAGGCTACGGGCGTAGTATGGAAGATGCCGAAGATGTGGTGCAGGGGTTTCTAGCTAAAGGGATTGAGAAGGCATTGTTTGCTGCTGCCGATAAGGATAAGGGAAAAATGCGCACCTTCTTGCTTACCGCATTTAAACGTTATCTACGAGACGAGCACGTCAAGAGCGTCGCTTTGAAGCGTGGCGACGGCAAGGTGGATACCACGGATATTGCGGCGGAAGAGGAGCGCTGGGCTGATAGTGAAGCTACAGACCCAACCGCGAGCTTTGATAAGCGCTGGGCAATCATTGTGGTGGAAAGCGCGCGCGAACAACTTCAGAAGAAGTACGCGAGTGAAGGTAAGTCTGAGCTTTACAAAGCCTTGGCCGATAGTTTGACTGGTGAGTTAGAAGAAGGGTATCAAAGCGTTGCTGACCGACTGGATATTTCGCTTTCAGCGGTAAAGGTGGGAGTGCATCGCTTGCGCAAGAGGTTTGGTGAAATGCTGCGAGCTGAGATAGTGGAAACTATCGGTGAAGGTGAGGACCCTGACCGTGAACTGCGCTACCTAATCGGTATCCTCAGTGATTAGTTTTCTGCTTTTGTGATGGGAGATGGGTCATTAGAAAAATCAGAGGCGCAAAAGATGCTTGCGTGGGCATTGACTGAGAAGCTTGATGGCGTGGGGACCACTGCTGATCCAGACCTTCCGGGGTTTGATGTGCTAGGGGTGCTAGGGCGCGGTGGCATGGGCACAGTTTATAAGGCGATGCACCACGGATTGGGGCGTGTGGTTGCTCTGAAAGTTTTCAGCGCGAGGGGGATTGACCAAGATTTGTTTATTGAGAGATTGAAGCGTGAGGGACGCCTGATGGCTCAGCTAGAACATCCGAATGTACTGGGGATTCACGATGGCGACGTGTTGACTGATGGCACTCCTTACTTAGTTCTCGAGTATGTGAATGGTGAAGATCTACAGAAACGTATTTATGAATGTAATCGATTAACACTTAAGGAGGCTATCCGCATAGCGGTGAAAGTTTGTAATGGTCTTTCCGCTGTGCACTCCCTAGGGGTGATCCACCGCGATATCAAACCTGCTAATGTTTTGCTTGGTATCGATGGATCAGTGAAGGTGACGGACTTTGGTGTGTCGAAGGAGACTTCTGCTGATAATAATACGGCGTTGACTATGACAGGAACTGCGATCGGAACTGTCGATTATATGTCACCGGAGCAATCCAATGGGGGAGACGTTGATGCGCGTGCTGATATCTATAGTGTGGGGGTGCTTCTCTATGAAATGGTTGCAGGGGTAACCCCGAGAGGGGCATTCGAGCCACTTGGTAAATATGGTGCGCCTAAGGATTTAGAGAAGCTTGTGATGCGTTGTCTTCAGCGCGATCCAGAAAAGCGCCCAGCATCGGCCTCTAATGTGGCACTGCAGTTAAAGAAAATTTACAAACAACTCCGTGGCCGAAAGGTGCGCGATGCAAGCAGTGGAATCTATTCAGGTTTGGCAGGTGTTATGTGTCTTGGTATATTGGCTATGTTTGTCGCTAGAGAGATGCGTGATAAAAATGAAGATGAAACTTTAACCTCTAGTCCTATTTTGGCTACTGCGCCATTGTCGGTGGGGCGTGAGGTTGGAGTGTGGGTGGATCTGACAAAGGGGCTCGATGTGCGTGACGCGACACGGAGCGGTCAGTGGTGGAATGCTGATGGGACGCTTATATCCAACGATAAACCCGGAACCCTGATTCAGTTAAATACCCAACCAACGGGATCCTATTCAGTAGAGTACGCCTTCACGCGGGTATCCGGTGATGGAGACATCGTGCTAATGGTCCCGAGCTCAGTCGGTTTGCTTTCTGTGAGTCTAGGCCAAAACTCGGTCCAGATTCCAGAGCTAGGGGGGGGAAATCGTGGGGTAGCTGAGCGGAGAATCCATAATCTTCAACTGGGTGCGTGCTATCGTGTGGTGATCGATGTTACTGATTCAGAGATTATTGCAAGTGTTGATGGCCATATGTGGGCCGTGTGGAATCTCGGTGTGATTGAGGAACAAATACAGAGAAAGTGGCGCCGAACTGAAGAGGGTAAGATCGCGCTCGGCGTGGATGGTGCGCAAGTGCTTTTCAGTCAATTGCGCATAAAACTAAAATAATTTCTTTGTTTTAGAGCGATTTCATAGCTGCGGCTCAATTGGTGCCGCGGGTGGAGCTATAGTCTTTAAGATTTATTAAATATATATCTAACGACGCGTTTCAGCTTAGTGAAATGCAGCGGGTTGTGAGGATTCGCTAGTCATCAAATAATAGATGATTTTACCCAAAATAGGGCTTGCCAGATCGTATTTGCTGAATAGAGTCGCCGCCCCACAAAGTGTCTTGAAATATATAGTTTAAGCCATTTTCATCGAGAAATTAACAAATAGTATACAATGCCGACTATTAATCAGCTCGTCCGTAAAGGACGTAAAACACCAGTAGAGCAGTCAAAGTCACGTGCTCTCAATTCCTGCCCACAGCGCCGTGGAGTCTGCCTTCAGGTAATGACGCGTACGCCAAAGAAGCCTAACTCAGCCCTCCGTAAGGTGGCCAAAGTACGTCTTACCAACGGTAAGGAAGTAATGGCATACATCGGTGGTGAAGGTCACAACCTTCAGGAGCACTCAATCGTCCTCGTTCGCGGTGGTCGAGTGAAGGATCTTCCTGGTGTTCGTTACCACATCGTTCGCGGAGCTCTTGATACCCTCGGTGTCACAGATCGTAAGCAGTCCCGCTCTAAGTATGGTGCTAAGCGTCCTAAGAAGTAATTCTACTTCAATTCAATCAATCTAAATAACTAACTGAAATTTCATTATGGCACGCCGTAGAAAAGTTCACGCTAAAAAAGATCGTCGCGATGCACGTTACGATAGCCAGCTCGTAGGTACCCTCATTGCTAAGGTGATGCAGGACGGTAAGCGCTCAATTGCTGAGCGTATCGTATACAACGCAATCGAAGCAGCAAACGAAGGTGTTGACACTGTTGATCCTCTTGAGGTCATCACTCGCGCAATCGAAAACTCAAAGCCTCGCGTTGAGGTTAAATCCCGCCGTGTTGGTGGTGCTACTTACCAGGTGCCTCTCGAGGTTGCTCCTGATCGTTCCGAGTCTCTCGCTATGCGTTGGATCGTAACATTCGCCCGCAACAAAAAAGGGGTTCCTATGCACAAAGCTCTCGGTAACGAGATCAAAGACGCAGCCAACAATACTGGTGCTGCAGTGCGCAAGCGCGACGATATGCACAAGATGGCTCAAGCCAACCGTGCATTCGCTCACTTCCGCTTCTAATTGAAGTAGATACTGTAGAAGTAACGTAATTCTTTCCGAATGTCATCTAATCTCAATTCTGTAGACCGTCCATACCCCTTGTTGCAAACGCGCAACATCGGTATTGCGGCGCATATTGATGCGGGTAAGACGACTCTTACTGAACGAATCCTCTTCTACACAGGCATGATTCACAAAATCGGTGAGGTGCACGATGGTGCTGCCACAACCGACCACATGGAGCAAGAGCGTGAACGTGGGATTACAATCACCTCAGCAGCGGTGACTTGTGAGTGGGTTCAAAAACCCAACAATGGTATTACGAAGCTTTTCCAAGACGAAAAGCAGCGAGTCAATATCATCGATACTCCAGGTCACGTCGACTTTACCGCTGAGGTGGAGCGCTCTCTTCGTGTACTCGATGGCGCGGTCGTTGTATTTTGCGGTGTCGCAGGCGTTCAGCCACAGACTGAGACAGTCTGGCGACAAGCCAATAAATATGACGTACCTCGTATCGTATTTGTGAACAAAATGGACCGCACTGGTGCAGACTTCAACAATGTCCTAAAGGATGTGCGTGAGAAGCTTGACGCTACTGCCGCGGCCGTCTTGATCCCTATCGGCTCCGAAGATGACCTTCGTGGCCAAATTGATGTGGTTAATCAAAAAGCAGTCATCTATTCGGATGATGATAAGATTGGTTCCACATTCACTATCGAAGATCTCGATGGTGAGTTGCAACTCATAGCTGAAACAGCACGTGAAGAACTCCTCGAGGTGGTAGCTGATCTCGATGATGTTCTTGGTGAGATGTTCCTCATGGAAGAGGAAATTACAAATGCAGATCTCAAGTCTGCGATTCGCCGTCTTACGATAGCGAATAAATTTATTCCAGTTTCTGGTGGTTCAGCCTTTAAGAATAAAGGTGTTCAGTTTCTGGTGGATGCAGTGATTGACTACTTACCGAGTCCAGTCGATGTTGTTCCAGCCCAAGGTCAAAAAGTAGATGACGAGAACGCCGTTGTTCTGGCAACCGCTGACGACAATGCACCATTCTGTTCCTTAGCGTTTAAGCTCTGGGCTGATAAATTTGTTGGCAAGCTCGTCTTTTTCCGTGTCTACTCAGGTACGGTTTCTAAGGGAGACATGGTTCTTAACCCGCGCACTGGCAAACAGGAGCGAGTTTCGCGTCTTATCCAAATGCAGGCAGACAAGCATATCGAGATTGAAACCTGCTATTCAGGTGATATCGCTGCTTTTGTTGGAATTAAGAATGTGACTACTGGCGACACTCTGTGTGCCAAGAAGTTTGATATACTCCTTGAACCACCAACATTCCCTGAGCCCGTTATTGCAATGGCCGTTGAACCCCGCACTAAGGCTGATCAGGATAAAATGGGGCTAGGTCTTGCGCGTCTCCAAGAAGAAGATCCTACATTTATAGTGAAAACTGACGAAGATACTGGTCAGTGCATTATCGCTGGTATGGGTGAACTTCACCTCGAGGTGATTGTCGATCGACTCAAGCGCGAGTTCAAAGTGGACGCAAGAACAGGTACCCCGCAAATCGCTTAC
>NZ_JBDOPO010000059.1:0-3442 GCF_039830215.1 Rubritalea sp.
GGAGGCCCCACGACTCATTAGGCAATGATACGCCCTCAAATGCCTACGAACGTAAATCTGGAAACACTACCAATCCACAGGAGCAAGACGCCGCCTAGCCCCCAAATTGGCCAAAATTTGGTAGTCTTTACTACAGGCTGGAAACTCCACTGTGCTACGCTTCGTTGCGTTTGCAGCCTTCCGCTACGACTAGCAAATTTTGATTAGCCCTTGCTCCAGCCTCACTTCTATATTATCACCTAGCTCATCCTCCCATCATAACTTAATAGCTGAATCTAACGGACGGAGAACGGGGTCCACCTCATAAAGCCACTAGACGTGCACGCATCCCGCATGTGCCAACTGGAATCCAGCAGTGCGACTCACCTCATTACCATGGCTAAGGAAGTTCGAAGCATTGCCATTCTCCATGCACTCAAAAGTCGAATCTTCGACTAAAACTCTGATGAATACATGCCTCTAGCAGAGCTTGGAGATAGATGAAGAGGATGGCTTGACGAATTCACAGGTCACTGCTCATAAAAACGGATGAGCATTTTTGCTGATCCGTTTATGAACAAGGACTCTGGGGATTGTTTTATGCCCAAGAATACCTGGATCCAGCGCTATATTATTAACCTGAACCATCGCCTATGATCGCACATTTGATGAGAGCGATGATAACTCCAAAGGCGCTGAAGCCTTGGGTTTTGCGTTAGATGAAAGAAACAGGCTTGGCTAGGTCCTCAAATTCTAATAGGTATAGTGACGAATCGTTGATGTGTAAGTGTTTAGCCATGCCAGATGGCTCACCCCTTCAATCCTATAATACGTTTTGCGTCAAAAAAGTTGCGCTTAAGTTAACGCACATTGGACTCAGTCATTAGTCTGAAAACTCTACACATTGAATATGCTTGGGAAATCCTTCCAAAATTTACGATTTAGGGTGCACTGAATCACGACCATTTAGTAAAGACTCGTATCCACTAAACACCAAATTACTTTATTTACACTTTTTTGCAATTCTCAGCGATCAATGCATAGTATTTTAAAGGCTATTCTAAACAATAGCCATACCAGCGCCACGCTTTTTTGAGCCAGCTCTTGTTCCGATTATGAAAAATAAACTTCTACTCCCAGCCCTTGGTGTTTGGCTCACCACACTCGTAGCCGCCTACTACATAGGCTCATTCCAAACCGATTCAGAAGTAAGCTCAAACGACACGATTGCGCTAGATTCATCGAGTTCTGATCAATCTCACTTTGGTAGACACACAACTGAGGACTACTTGACAAATAGCACATCGAGAATCACTTCGAGAAAAAGCTTACGAGGCGCAAGCGCTGGCACCACTCCTACTGGATCAATCAAAGGTATCAGCCAACTCAGTGACCCACTCGAACGATCACGCCAAATACTCAGCCTCATTGACTCCATGAACCCTGAAGATTTTGCATTAGTCGTCGCCGACTTTCGCGCACTAGGCATGACCCGCCAGAGAATGAGCGACTACAATATGCTGCTTCACGCATGGGGAAAGGTTGACCCATTGGCTGCCATCAAATTCGCTCAGAGCAAAGCAAAGTCCGAATACGCGATAAAAGAAGTGCTCGCCTCGTGGGCTACTAATAATCCCAACGCAGCATTAGCATGGGCCCGTGAAAATCACGACAGCGACAAAGCTAATCCCTACCTAGTTGGAATTATCCGAGGTCTCGCGAACGCTAACTCAACTTTAGCCACTCAAGTCCTACAAGAGCTTCCCTATTCAGAAGAAAGAGGTGAAGCATTGCGTAGCCTAGCACCATATATTGCACTCTTAGGCATCGATGAAGCACAACAATGGCTCAATGAAATCGAAGATCCTAAACTCGTTAGTGGCGCATCAGCCTATCTAGCCAACCAATTTTCGAAACAAGACCCAACCATAGCCGCCGAATGGGTTAGCCGTATTGCCGATGATGAGGCTCGCGCCCGCGCACT
Organism: Rubritalea sp.; assembly: GCF_039830215.1. Classification (NCBI taxonomy): domain Bacteria; kingdom Pseudomonadati; phylum Verrucomicrobiota; class Verrucomicrobiia; order Verrucomicrobiales; family Rubritaleaceae; genus Rubritalea; species Rubritalea sp. The sequence continues at coordinate 1,964 of NZ_JBDOPO010000059.1, forward strand.
AGGCGAAGTGGTCGACCACTGGACTGACCAAGATCCATCAGCAGCAAAAGCCTGGATCGCCACACTTCCGCATCAAGACCAAATAAAGGCTGGACCAGATTTCGTAAGTGCCTATGCAAAACAAGACGCCCATGCTGCAGCCGACTGGTTAGACGCAAATTCCAACGCCTCTAATTACCAAGACCTTCTCCGTAAATTTTCGGAAGGAGCCACCCGATCCGACCCGGTGCTCGCTCTCAACTATGGCAATGAACTTAATGACGAAAGCTCACGTTCGCGCACGGTAGGTCGCGCGCTCTGGACTCTCTATAAGCAAGACAGAGCTGAAGCCGAAAACTGGATTCAAAACAACGATGTACCTGAGAGAGTCCAACGCCACGTCAACAAAATGATGGACAAGAAATAAGCACTTTTTTACTCCTAGTGAATTCAAGAGGCTAGCGCAATCGAGGTTAATGAGTGTAATATATCACTAGATATTGCATAGGCGAGAGATTGTCTTGGTCGCTAATTTAGGGAGTACTCCAGCTCTTTAACCCTACTCAAGCTCACCTTGGATAAGTCGGTTCCCTTTGGTGTGTGCGTTGAGGAACCGCCCCCAAGAATGGTAGGGATGAGCAAAGTACTTTGAGCTGACAACACGTTGGAAAGAACCTAATGCATTGAAAGTTCTTTGCCATTGTCGAAAGTCAGCGTCTTCACCTTCTTTGTAAGAGGTACCGGGTTTTCAACTATACTAGTGCTCCACTGTTGCAGCTTCTTCGCTCTTGGATAGGCCTATGCTGGTGTCCCCCCCAGCATTCAATCATTGTGACAAACGATTGACCACCAATATGACCGATGACTGTATCCATTTTCCCCATTTCCAATACGTTTTCGTTGGACCTCGATTTCTGGCCTCTGATCAATCGTGACTTGGTTTTTCAGAGAACCCCAGCGCACTCTACCGATTACTCTTCTGCGGTAAGACCCATACCGGGGCCTATACTGAGAGTGCAATGATCCAGCTTTTGCTTTGTCTCGATAGATGTGCTGATAATTGATTTCGTGACTAATGGAACCAATGTTGTGCCTGCTAAAATAGCAACAAACTTTCCAGGGACTCCATTGCTCTTGGGCCAACTTCACTTCAGCCTGCTTAAGCCGCTCTGAACAAATATGTGGTGAAGCTATCGATTGGAAGGAGAATGCTTGCACCTTTCAGCTCTCGCGATACAGCCTAGGCATGCACTTCGATGAGTGCGACGACCGTTTTCTGTGAGACGTTCCTGCAGTTGAGCCGTTCACTTGTATCACGTGATTTCTGGCTCTGGCGCTTGTAGTGTATTAGCTTTCGATCATTGTTGGCGCTTGAATTCAACCTGGAAGTGCACCTTGTTAGTTAGGTGTTAAAAACATAAAGTTTGGGGTCTTTCTGTCGAGTACTTTACGAGGTCTGCTGTTTAGCTTTATCTCAACTTCAGCTATTTGATCGTCAGT
>NZ_JBDOPO010000219.1:0-14435 GCF_039830215.1 Rubritalea sp.
GGTAAGATATTAATCGACGGTCACGACATTATCACCCACCAGAGGCTGGCTCAATCCAACATTGGCTATATGCCAGACATGGCTCCAGTGGCATCTGATCTGAAGGTCTGGGAATTTCTTGACATGTTTGCTGGAGCACACGGGCTGAGTGGTATAGAAAAATCGACCAGAATTGATGAATGCATAGCGATGGTGGACCTACAAGCTGAGTACCATTCCATGTGCTGTTCACTTTCTCGCGGGATGATGCAGCGTCTAGTTTTAGCCAAAACTATGCTCCACCGACCTAGTTTACTTATCCTTGATGAGCCCGCTAGCGGTATGGATATCAAGTCTAGGGTAGGTTTACGGAAGATCCTCCGTGACCTTTGTAAAGAAGGTTCTACGGTAATCATCAGTTCACACATCCTCCCAGAGCTAACGGAAATGTGTGATATGCTAGGGATCTTACATCGAGGTGAATTACTAGATTCAGGCAGTGTCCACGGAGTGTTCCATCGAATGACTGGGCTTCTTCCAGAAATTCAAGTACGTCTAGCGCAAAGCCCAGACATGCATTGGAAAGAATGGCTAAATTCACAAAAATTCGTCTCCAACATACTTGGAGTCGATGTCAAAAATTACAGCTTCCACTATGAAGGCGAAGACAACGACCTCGCCGAGCTTTTACAAAAAATGGTGGCTGCTGGCTACCTAGTCTGCCGCGTCAACGAGCGCCAGCGCAGCCTAGAAGAAATCCTCCTCGACCTAGAATACGACGGTCACTAACACACTTCTCCCTCTCAACTATGTCCGACGAAGTTCAAGCTGAAAGACTCAAGGTTCTGCCTCAATGCTGGCAGCTTTGGAGCAACCCGCTCTTTCATCGCTACCGGCGTTCGCGCCTACGTTTAGGTTCGTTAATCACAGGAGTATTGCTCTATGGCGGAACTTCGCTCTTGTTCTATCTCATGGCTCTGGGTTTCACGATGACCCAGACAGACTTGCCTTTTGAGCGAACGGCTGTGTATCCATTTGGATTCTTAGTTTTGCTCCAGCTTTTCATACTTAACTTCGTAGGAACTGGAGAAGTAGCAGCGGGAATGGCTAGAGAGTCTGTGGATGAAGTACTCACCTACCAGCGCCTAACGCCCTTGAGCCCAGCTACTAAAATCATTGGTTACCTCTTTGGTCTGCCAGTGAGACAGTTCTATCATTTCATCCTCACTCTTCCCGTCACATCCATCATCATTATCACAGGTCAAATACCTGCTAAAATATGGATACCTATTTATGCTGTGCTCTTTACATCTACTCTGATGTTCTACCTACTTGCCATGTCGGTGGGATTCATCATGGGTAAGCGTTTTTCCGCACTCATCTCGCAGGGACTCGTTGCACTGCTCTATTTCGCTCTCCCTCAGTTGTCCAACTTTGGTTTTGTTATCTTTGAATATCTAACGATTCGTCCTGCGCTATTGGCAGCTGCTAGTAACATGCTGCCCATGGTGGATATGTTCGAGCACGATCAATACGCGCTTTTCTATAACTGGGAGGTCTCCCACACCATTTATTGTATCATACTCCAATGCCTCATTGCCTGGATATTTTACAGCTTGATGCTCCGGCGCTGGCGCTCAGAAAGTTCACACCTACTCAGCAAATTTCAATGTGTCGTAATTGCCGGCATGCTCCACGTTATCATTCTCGGTGGAATTTGGGCCAATACCTCTAACGGCTCTATGTTTAATGTGGAAATCCAGACGAGGACACCAGTGATGGCTGGCCTCCAAAAAACAGTGGCCGAAAATGTTGAAATCATCGCAGCCACGGTTCTATCGCTCTACGGGCTCATTGGATTCTCCTTTGCTATACTGCTCCAGTACATCTATACCCCAGATAAATTCCGCTACTTGGCAGGGCTCCGAGAACGGAAAAACCAAGCGAAGACTCCCTATGCTATTCTCTCAGATTCAGCTAGTGGCATACCCTCGAGTCTACTCATTGCAGTAATCACCACAGCAGCCTGGTTACTCTATAGCAGTCATCTTGCAACATCTCCCAAAGTGATGGAGTACATTGCCCACAAATCATGGAAGCTAGTAGATGCTATGCTCATCGCAGTATCAGTCACGACTCTACTGTCGCACGCATTTTCTCTCGAGTATCTTGGTAAGAAACTCAATGCCACTATTGCATGCTTTATATGGGTAATCCCACTGGCTGTCGCTCTTTTACTTTCTGCGTGGAATTTCGGACAAAAAGCATCGAGCTTTATTTATGGTCTCTCCCCTCTAGCAATGGACTTCTCACCAGGATACATCATGGCTAGCATTCATAATTCTGAAGATCCAACACTCTTCATCTACGGCTGTAAAGTTGGTGTCCTCTTTTACCTAATTATTGGCCTCTACTCCCTTAGCCGTATCATCCTTCGTCACAAACGCTCTATGCGACTTCGTGACATCGTCTAAATGCTAAAAAACTAATTGCTGGTTTTTCAACATTTAGTGAAACTTATTCTCATTTCCATCACGATTCAAAAACTTAGAATAAACGATTATAGTACCATGAAAGTCCTCTTCTTAACCACCCTGCTATCAGCACCGCTCGTATGGGCGCAGCCGATTTTAAATTTGAGCTCATCTGAGCTCCTACCTGAAACTCGCTACGAGCTGGTTTTTGAACAACCGGTCGTTAGTAAGGACCAACTCAATCAACCACAGGCGAATGCCTACCTCAAAATAAGCCCAAAGCTTAAAGGTCAGATCGTATGGACCCAGCGCAACATCGCACAGTTTCTCCCCAGTGAAGCTCCAAAGTTAGGAACTAACTACACCTTTAGCACGACTCGAGGAATCAGCTACGAAAACGGGAAACCAATTCCTACAGTGAAGCTCAAGACCAGTTCGACACCTGACTTTAAAACCACTTACCACAGACGCTACAGCAAGAAGAATAATCGGATGCCCTATAGCTACTTGCGTTTCAATGACGACATCAAGCAAAACAAAGTCGAAACAAAATTTTACTACATCAATAAAGAAGGCACAGCAACCCCAGCTGCGGTTAGACAAGCGGAATGGGCCGACTTAGAAAGCACATACTACATCAAACCTAGCTGGCAGCAACGCTTCCAAAATGTTCTCACAAAACGCGCTGGAGGCGAAGTAGATGACCCCACTGAGTGGGCTAAGAATAAATCCATTTCTAACGGACTCATTGTCACTCCAAAATACCCACTCTCAATCGGCGAAGACTGGGTTCTGGTGTTGAAGAAGAATACTCCCAATGCGTCAGCCTCAGACAAAACTAAAGCTGATGGAAACTACCACATTTGGGACATCGACCCATTCAACATTGATACAATAATTCCTGCGGTCATTGCTGATAGGGCGCGGTCAATTTATGTCGAATTCAGTGCCGACATCCCCGAAGAGTTCGACATAGAGTTACTTAAAGAGGTCGTGCATGTCTACCCGACACCTAAGAATCTAGGTTTCAAACGCCGATACAATAACACCCTTCAAATCACTGGTGACTTTCAAGACCGCGACGACTGGAAAGTGACTATCGATAAAGAATTTAATGCAAGCAATGGATTGATGCTCGGCACCCCAGTCAGCAAAGACATAAAGTTCCACTACGTCCCCTCTGGTTTGGCCATGGCTAGTTACGACTCTGCCCAGCTCGCTAAAGGTGATAGGTCATTCAAAATAAATACAGTCAACATGCGCGAAGTGCGTGTGCAGATAAAATCACTCAACAACGAGCAAGCTATCCGTGCGACCCAAGGGTATCGCCATTATTCAGGTAATGGCCACGACTATAGGTCCATCAAGGACAATGGCCCTCTTCCTTTCGAACTCATTAGTGGCACAGCAGTATACGATGAGGTCATCCAATTGGATAACGCCATAGACACTTCTAGAGACATTCACCTTTCATGGGATGAAATACTCCCTAGTCACTTGCGCAATGCTACCTTGTTTATTTCTGTTACTGGACAACCAAAAGCTAAACTCGACAAGAAAGCATCTCAAAAACGCCGAGTTCAGTCACTCGTTCAACTCACCGACATTGGACTTGCTTGGAAACTGAATGACAAAAAAGCATGGGTGTATGCCTACTCACTAAACACAGGAAAACCCCTCAGTGGAGTTGAACTCAGCATGTATGGAGAAGATGCTAAAAAGCTTCATTCAGCAACAACAGACACTTTAGGCCTAGCCGTTATTGATTGCTCCAAAAACGACCGTCATCTCATCGCACGCACTAACGATGATCAATTCACTGTGACATTTGATAAATCACTTTCGACTGTATCGATGTGGAGATTCCCTGTCGATTTCAACTGGGCTTCTACTGACCAATGGCAGCACAAGGTCATGCTCTTCACTGACCGAAACCTTTATCGACCAGGTGAGACAGTTAGACTCAAAGGAATCGTGCGCGAGTTCAACGACAATGCTATTCGTAAGAGTGGTCAGTCAACTATGCGACTCTCCATTAGAGACCCAAGAAATAAAGAGGTCACCACCACCAACCTCAGCATTAGCAAAGCTGGTGGATTTAATCATAGTTTCACTCTGCCCACTGAACTCGTTGGATCTTTCACCCTTCTTTGCACTCTCACCGACGAAGAAATCACAAGTAATAAAACATTCAGCCACAGATTCCAAGTGCAAGACTTCCGAAGAAACGCCTTTGTACTCAAGCCTAACCTGCCTGCCCCTTCCGTCGCAGATAAGGACGTGCAGTTTGATATCGAGGCTAAATACTACCAAGGCACACCCGTAGCTGAAGGCACATTACATTGGTATGCCTCCTCATCCAAAATCGGGTTCTACCCAGAAAAGTTCCGCGACTTCCAATTTGGCGACCACCGAAACTACGACCCGTATTATTGGAGTCACTATTTCGGTTACGGCAGCGGCAGTAGATTCAGCGACACCCAACATTCCAATGGCACAGCCACCCTGTCAGCAGAAGGAACAGCATCTATTACTGCTGCCATTCCACAAATCGAATTTCCAGCACCACAGCATATCTCCATCACTGGTGAAGTCACAGACTCACGCGACCAAACACTCAGTAGCGTCCGCAGTACCACCTACTTCCCAGCTGATTACTTTATCGGGATCCAAAGAAGTGATGCCCTGATCCGCGTCGGAAATAAAAAAGACCTCAACATCGTCGCAGTCGATACAAAGGGAGAGTTCCTCAGTGATAGCCAAACTATTGATATAGAAATCGAACGCGAGTACTACGAGTCAGTTAAAATCTTGGCAAAAAATGGCACAACCAAGACACACAACGAAAAGCGCACAGAAAAAATAAGCTCGGAACCCTTCCAGATATCAGCAGGAAAACCTACCCCATACGCATTTAGCCCACAGAAGTCAGGTCGCTACATTTTCACGTTGAATGGCACAGACATAAAGGGGCACGCCACACGCACGGCTTCTAGCTACTACGTTTATGGTAGTCAAGAATATCCATGGGCCACAGAGGATGGGCATCGTATAAAACTCGTGAGTGAGCAAAAGAGTTACAAGCCTGGCGACACTGCACGTATTCTAGTCATGACCCCGATCGAAGGCACAGCATTGGTCACAGTGGAGCGCCAAGGTATTATTGAAAGCTTCCGTAGAGAGCTCAAGGCTGACAAACCAGTTTTGGAATTTCCTATCAGCGAGAACTTCGCTCCAAATGCTTTTGTCTCCGTTTTGATCATTCGTGGGTCAGATGTTAGTCCAAGAAAATTCAAGCAGCCCGCACTCAAGTTAGGTTTCTGTGAGATCATAGTCTCAGACAGCAGTAAAGAACTGGTAGTCAGCATCGACAAACCTAGTTCCAGTGCGCTTCCAGGGCAGGAAATAACACTCACTGGAATAGTTAAAGACCACCTTGGAAAACCATGCAAGGACGCCGAAATTGTTCTTTTCGCTGAAGACGAAGGCACGCTTGCTGTGATGGGATTCTCAACACCAGACCCACTCAAATTCTTCCATTCCCCACTCCAGCTTTCGCTTAGAACAGGAGTATCGCTCGGCTACTTCATCGATGATAATCCAGACCATCGCTATATGGGTAATAAAGGGTTCACTATTGGCGGTGGAGGTCTAGCCGCCAAGATGATGGAAATGGATGGTGAAGCAATCCAGAACCGTACAAATTTCGACCCATGTGCCGCTTGGTTTCCCTCAGTGACATCAAATTCTGAAGGAAGATTTTCGGCCACATTCAAAACTCCAGACACACTCACCCGCTACCGCATCATTGCAATCGCTCACGGTGCTGGAGACCAATTTGGTTCCGCTGAATCCTCGTTCTTGGTCAACAAGGACATCATGCTAGAGCCCAAGCCACCACGCTTTGCTCATGAAGGTGATTCTTTAATAACCAAAGTCCTCATAGAAAACACCAGTAACTACGTTGGCACATGGGATATCACCCTGAAGGCTGATAGTCTTTGTTCTATCCCGGAAGGAATAAACAACACTCTGACTCAGACCATTCAACTAAAAGCGCACAGTTCAGCCACACTAAGCTACCCTGTTAGTTTTATCAACACAGGCGAGACCACTTGGACGTGGTCAGCAACCCCGCGATCGATCGAAGGTCAACAACTCACTGTCGCACTAAAAAAACAACTCAGCGACGGCATCGAGAACACCTTCAATGTCGCCTACCCAAGACCTTTACTCCATCAGGCTGACTTTGCCCGACTTGAGAAAAACACACCCACCAACCTTGTAGCGAACATGACACCTATCATCATGAACGGTAGAGGTCACATGGATCTAGAGTTCTCTAACTCACTACTGCTTGAGGCTGGTGGAGCCTCAGAATATTTACTCAGATATCCCTATGGTTGTGTAGAGCAAACAACTTCCAGTTTGATCCCTTGGTTTGCCGTCAGTGACCTGAAAGGGATCGTTCCAGGCTTCTCCAGCAAGTCTACTCATCAAGTTACTGAAGCCATCCAAAAAGGTGTCGATAGACTCCTAAGCATGCAGACTTCTGACGGTGGCCTAGCCTACTGGCCTGGTGGAGAACGATCAGAAGACTGGGCCAGCGTCTATGGTGGCATGGGACTATTACTAGCAATTGAGCAAGGAGCCAAAGCGCCTGAGGCATCAATCAAAGCTCTCTCTGGCTACCTCCAATCGATTGCTAGAAACCCAGTCAAAAAGGGCACTTACCGTTCTTGGAGAAATGACACACGTGCGCGTGCGCTCTACGTTCTCTCTCTTGCCGGTGCTGCAGATATGGCGACTCAGAATAAACTCTACGACGAACGCCACACTCTCAGTACCTCAGCGCGTAGTTTCCTCGCCCTTGCCATCCACCACAGTGGCGGCAGTAAAAAGTTAGCAACTGAGCTAATAAGCACGACTGGAACACTCCCAGACAAAGGTCACTGGATGCGTTACCGAAGTGACATCCCAGTCCAACTGCTCGCTTGGTCCACTATCGCACCAAGAAATATTCAGGCAGAGAAAATGATGCAAAACTTACTCAACCAACGAAACCCACAAGGCCACTGGCGGACCACTTGGGTCAATGGTTGGGCGATGCACTCCATGGCAGCCTATGCACGCTACGTCGAATTCAGCCGCCCCGACAGCAGTATAACTCTGCAAACAAGTTCAGGTACAAAAACAATCAAACTCACTAAAGACAGCCCGCTAAAGTTCCTCCGCATACCGCTTACAGAAGCTCAATCTCTCATAGCGTCCTGTGAAGGCAAAGCGTACACCCGCATTTTAGCTGCGTCTAAACCTGAAGTCGCTCCATCAGGACCGACATCTAACGATGGTATCACTATCAGTCGGCGCTACGAGATGATCAACGACAAGGGCGAAGCTAGCGCATTAGGGCAGCCACAGGTTGGAGACCTAATACAAGTAACACTGACTGTAGGTATCCCAGCAAATGCCATGTACATCTCCATCGATGACCCATTACCTAGCATCCTCGAATCGGTCAACGACGACTTCGCCTCGCAAGCCAGCGTCCACAGCAATAAAGTCAAACACAACTACCGCATTTCACGCAGCGAGTTTAGAAACGAACGCAGTCTATTTTTCCTCAACCGCTCATGGGGATCGCAGAAACAAGAAATCAAATATCTAGCGAGAGTCACTGCGGCTGGCACAGTGCACGCACCACCGGCGAAAGCTGAGTCGATGTACAATCCGTCACAGTACGGACTTTCCGAAGCCCACACATTCACCACACTGAATAAAGCGGCCACAGCTGGCGAGTAACACATCTTCCTATGATTCTGCTCAGCCAAATATTCTGGGATAGAAATCCTCTAGCTCGCAACCGTGCAATGAGGAATTCTATAAGGATATTGGCTGTGTTATCAGCCATAAGCCTAACTCTTTGGTATTTAGTCCCTCTTGCATTTCAGCTAAACAACAATGCCCTAACTGGTCCTCCTCCCTCTGTACTCATCCTCGATTATCAAGGATATCCTCTCCACCACCAAGCGCGAAAAGACTACTATTTCAGCGAGTCAACTCCGCTAGAGGGTATCCCTCAAGCTTTGATAGATGCCACTCTAGCAGCAGAAGACAAACGTTTTTACGACCACGCTGGTGTGGATATTCTAGCGAACCTGCGCGCCATAAAAGACTCAATCGAAGCCGGCAGGATGGTAAGTGGCGCGTCGACCATTACTCAACAAACGATCAAGCTCACGACTGGCTCTCCCTCCAGAACATTTAAGACAAAAATCATAGAGGCTCTCAGTGCTCGCCACCTAGAGATGCGCTATAGTAAACAGGAAATACTTGCCTGTTACTTCAACCACCTCAACTACGGCAATCTAACTCAAGGTCCGCGTCAGGCATCTCTCCATTATTTTGGCAAAGAACTCAGCGAGTTATCGTTAAGTCAAACAGCCCTACTCGCTGGACTCCCTCAGGCTCCATCACGGCACAACCCAAGAAGAAATCCGAATAACGCAAAAAAGCGTCGTGACTGGGTGTTACAACGCATGCAGGTCACCTGCAATTATCCTAGCTCACAGATTCAACGAGCCATCAACGAACCAATCCAACTAATTCCTAGGAGGTACCAACAACAAACTCAGCTCGCGCAACTAGCTGTATCCCACAGGAAACAAGGTTCACGTACCATTCGCACCAGTATTGATGGAAAACTCCAATCCAGTGTTGCGCGCATACTAACAGAAGAAGTGGCCAAGCTCCATCAACACCATGTCAACAATGGTGCAGTTGTGGTCATCGACAACCACACGCGTCAGGTTAGAGCTCTCGTTGGCACCGCGGATTTCACCGCTAACTCTGGCCAGATCAATGCCGCTCTCACTCCACGGTCTCCGGGGTCTGTGCTCAAACCCTTCACCTACCTGTTAGCGATTGAAAAACTCCACTACTCGCCAGCCACCATTCTAGCCGATGTACCGACTAACTATGCAGGAATCCGAGGGCCAGAGGCATTTATCAACTACGATCGCAAACACCGAGGCCCAGTAAGCCTACACTCAGCTCTAGGTAACTCGCTCAATGTCCCAGCGGTGCGAACTCTCAACTCACTCGGTGGCCCTCGTGCACTCCACAGTTTTCTCCAACAATTAGGATTTATCACACTCACTGAAAAACCAAGTCACTACGGCCTAGGACTCACACTAGGGAGCGGCCCGGTCAGGCTGATTGATGTGACCAACGGCTTTGCTACTCTTGCCTGCCAAGGTAAAGCTGCCGAATTCATCCTTTTTCCCGATTCTCAAACAACCAAACGCAAACGCGTTTGCTCACCAGAATCCGCCTACCTCATCGCCAGTATTCTCACTGACAATCTTGCTCGCTCAGCCAATTTTGGAAACAACTCTCAACTCAGGCTCCCATTTCCCTGCGCTGTCAAAACTGGCACATCTTCTGATTTTCGAGACAATTTCTGTGTAGGATTCACCGCCGATTTCACCGTTGGTGTCTGGGTGGGCAATCTATCGAACCAGCCAATGAAAGGCATCTCAGGAGTCACAGGAGCGGGCCCAGTGTTCCACCAAATCATGCTCGAGCTACATAAAAACCAACCAGCACATTGGCTCAAGAAACCCGACAACGTAGTTGCTGTCCATGTCGACCCACACACAGGCAAGCTACTTCCCCCCTCCCATCCCCGCTTTCACCAAAGCACACACACCTTCACCACCAAAAAACACATTCCCGACTCAGCCAGCCATGATGATTATTCAGAAAGCGGTCAGGTCTATCTAGATGACCGCTTTACCGAATGGTTAAGTGAAAGTCCCAGCCCACCCTTCATTGCTGACCTCACTCGTCAACATGACGCACCGCTAAGGGTGCTCTCACCTGCCCGTGATGCGACCTACCTCTTAGACCCCGACCTACCAGATAGAGGTGCTTATCTATCACTCATTTCTAATGACCCCGATTCGACTGAGTGGTCTTGCGAGAGTCTCGAGATAATCGAACACCACAACACACCCACCATTATCCTCACTGAAGGCGAACACCAAGTCACCGCCCACCACCGAGCGACTGGAAAATCCAGCAGCATTCGGTTTTCAGTTAAAGAACTCTAATAAAACGGAGTTTACCGCGAAAAATACGAAAGGTTCGAAAATTGTATGAGGAAATCTTTTTAAGACGAATGAGCACAGAGCCGTTGAATTGACTGCACACATTCTTCTTGGCGCATGGACCATTCTAAATAACCTAAAGGAATCACATTGAGTCCTGCACGCCCTAGCATCATCACCTTTCGCAGTGAGATAGCTGGCTGCGTCGCACCAGGGTAACCGATAAGATCAATTCCAGTTGTCTCACCTTTGTGCTCAACCACTAGATCGACATCCACTCCTGCTACTGAAGCTCCCAGTTTACAATCGAGACCTCTAGCCTGAAGACTCGCACTCACATCTCGCGAAAAAGCATCGAGGTTATTGTCTATGTTAGAAACAAGATATTCCTCATTAGTGACATGCGTTAGATACTGAGAAAGAAGACTATCTAGCTTTAAGTCCTTGGCTTCAATTGAGTGAAAGACGTGCTGTTCATTGCGAGCACGAGTCACAGCGACATTAAAGACGTCCTCACGTTCAAGAAACCGAACGCTTGCAGATGAAGTTCTAGCATCCACACAAAGCGACATGAGCATGATGTCACGTTCTTCACCTTGGAAGCTGTGAGCTGTACCAATCAGTAAATCATGCTTGTTTAGCAGAGACTGCAAACTCGTACCTCGAAATTCCTCAAACACAGCTTTGGTGAGGGCATCCACTTGCGCTCTGAATGGACTAAGGACACCGATGCTAGATCCGCTATATCTGTCTGGCTTCAGCAAGAACTCACGAAGCCAATCACAAATGGCTGAGACTTCCCCACCATTCACCCCTTTGGAGTCTCTTTCTCCATTTGAAGTAAAATGACCTATGGTTCCAGCTTCTGCACCTGCACCACGGCCTAGAGCCCATGGTCTGTCTCGCATGACTTTGAGTTGTTTATGGTAAAACCTTTGGTTGCTGAATTCAATAATGCCGTAGTGTGAACGAAAATGCTCATCTAAATATCCCGTGTTAGAGTGATCTTGAATACAATCAATCGCCACATCCATCAGGCTTCGGTTACGAAAATTATAGGCCATTTGGGATTCTGGCGTGACCGAGAATTGAGTACCAAATTCTTGCATCGAATGGTTAGACAAGAAGCTCACATGGCGTAATTGCTTTGTGTCACCTACCACTACCACTCGTTTAGCTCTCTGTAGGACTGGCAAAATACTCGCAAGATCGCATTGGCTGGACTCATCGATGATTACCACATCAAACAATTCCTTTTTGAACGGCAGTACGCGGTGTACGTCCTCAGCACTGCTCAACCATACAGGAAAGGTTTCCAGTATAACTTGGAGATCGATGTCTCGCATAGCCAACTCCTGCGCGCTGCCTTTAAGTTTACGAATGGCTGCTAGAAACTTCTTTAGTTCAGCACGGCTTGAGCGATTTCCGAGTAATTTCGTGACAGCACAACGCCTTTGTAGGCTCACATATTCAGCCACCAACTTTTCTCGCTCAGCTTGTAGTAACTTATAATGCTGATGAATCTCTGACAGCACTGGGCGCCGTTTCAGAGAGTAATTGTCGAACACCCTCTGCAGCTTCACCAACAGATTAGGGCTTGGGTCGAATTTACGATCACCCCTCTCAATTGATTTTTTGTATTCATCCTCAAGAGCGTTCTCTGCATCTTCTATCAGAGTTATTTTCTCAAGTATGGTTTCCTGTAGGTGTTCTAACGACACCATAGATTTAATAGCGAAGTCTCCACCACCGTTCAGAATTAGAGAAAGGAAGCCTTTTAGATCTTTCAGGTGTTCACGTCTGCCCGCCCTCACCGTTGCATACGCCCCTCCGATCATGGCATCTATTTTTTCATGCATCACATTGACGGCATGGTCATTCCTAGAAGTCACCAACACACTTTGCCCTCGCACGATATGATCCAGAGCAATCGCTGCCACGGTGTAGGACTTTCCTGTTCCAGGTGGCCCATGACACACGGTTAAAGGATATTTTCTGGCTGAGAGTAGCACCTTCTGTTGTTGCGCACTCAGAGACGCGGGTATAAAAAATACCCGCTCATCAGTGGCTTTCGAGAGTGCAGGATCTTCTCCCAAGAGAATTTTGATTCCATCTGAAAACTCAGAACTTGAGTAGTCAGCCATCTCAGTGAGTTCTTGCAGCACCCCGCGTGTCGAAACGGAACGCTCAACATTACCTAAACCAGCAGCTGAGAGCACGGAAACTTGGTCGCATGTCCCAGCTTCATCAACTACTTTGGATGAAACCAAATGAGGCCACTGCAATAGGTTTTCAGCATCTGCTTCAGGGCAATACCGATCGATGAGGCGTTGGATGTCAGCGACAACAGATGTGTCTAGACCTACGCCAGATATAAGCTCTCGGAGTTCACGTTCAAAATCTTTATCACCTCCTAGTGCATCCAAGGCTGTCCCATTGATTCTAGCTGATTTCAGTCGAACCTTGAGAGCATAGTAATTCTGGTAGTCAACATCCGCATTGAAAAGAACCAACGGCGCACGGTGTACCCCACCAAGCATTTTGCCACAGACAAAAATTGCCCCGTAAACTAACTCGCGTTCACGTTTGTGCATTTCTGTGAAGGCATGCGCTGACTCGCCATATTTAGGAGCCAGTAGCTCGTGATCAAATTCTAAATTCAGCAAATGCTCTTCACCTGAGCTCATACGACGGTTTTTCACCTTCGAGCTACTAAAGAAATCGCGAATCCCGAGTTTTGATCGGTCCTCACGATAACAGGCTGTTAGCCATGGCAATAAAGTAGAATGGAACATATTAGCGCCAAATAAGCCCACCTAACACAGCCGCAACGAGTACAGCCAACCATGCCGGAATTTTACGCGTGCCTAACGCGAGGAAAATGGGAACTACAATCACTAAGTCTAGAGGCTCGCTGACGACTTTAGCTTTAAACATGTGAACCAAGGCAGCAGCTAACAAACCGACTACGGCAGCATTTGCGCCCATCACAGCACCCTTCGCACGAGGCATTGATTTCAGCCAATTCCATACAGGAACTCCTGCTACTAGTAAGAGCATCCCCGGCGTAAAGATTGCCACAGTTCCGATAATACCACCCAACCAGGGATTACCTCCAATCCCCACTGATGCTCCAATGTAAGATGCTAGAGTAAACATAGGTCCTGGGACGGCCTGAGCTGCACCGTAGCCAGCAAGGAAGGAATCTTGCTCCATCATTCCTCCGCCAACAAAACTCGATTCTAACAATGGCAATACCACATGGCCTCCACCAAATACCAAAGATCCAGCACGCAGTAGACCTGCAGTAACATTAGCCCCCTCTCCCATTCCCGCTAATAAAGGCAAACAACAAACAGCTCCAATAAAAGCCGCAATTCCCACCACACTCAGTATAGGCGGCTTACCACGCCCTTCTACTTCTTCCTTTTTGACGTGGACTTTGGATTGTGAAAAAAGATAAGCCCCCACCACTCCGCCAAATAGAATAACTAGCGGCTGGAGCCATGCTTGTGAGGCTAACAACAAAACCCCGAGTGATCCAAGTGCTACGAAGAGCTGGGGTAAACCTGGGCAGAGTTTCTTATACATCCCAATGACTGCTAGAGCTACAATTGCAACAGCTGCTAGTTTGAGTCCATGAATCCAACCGGTGCCTAGAGCGTCAGAGATTGGCTGCAGTCCTACCGCTAACAGAATCATCAAAATTGCTGAAGGGAGAGTGAAACCAATCCACGACCCTAAGGCCCCCAACCATCCACCTTTTTCGTAGCCAATGATTGCCCCGAACTGGCTACTCGCGGGACCAGGTAGAAATTGGCAAAGTGCCAACAACTCAGCAAACCGTTCTTCACTGATCCAGCCATGCTTG
>NZ_JBDOPO010000219.1:14445-15388 GCF_039830215.1 Rubritalea sp.
TCAAGCATGGCACCATGCTTGACAACATATGCGTCACGGAAATAACCCAGATGAGCCACCGGTCCGCCAAATGATGTCAGTCCAAGCTTGAGCGCAGCTAGGAAACAAGTAATAAATTGCATAGCGCAAAGCTAGATACTGAATGAACGAGTCGCAAATGAAAATATGCCTATTTGGTGGCACTTTTGACCCCATCCACTTAGGGCACACATTTATTGCCCATCAAGCTCAGTCCCAGCTAGGTATTGATAAAGTCATCTTTCTACCCTGCCAGCAATCACCACACAAATTAGATTCAAAATCAGCGACAGCTGAAGACCGTTTCAAGATGTGTCAGCTAGCCACCTCCCCATTTCCATGGGCTGAAGTCAGCGACTACGATCTCTGTTCGCCACCACCCTCTTACTCCTGGCGCACCGCTGAACATTTCAAATCACTCTTCCCTAATGCCCAGCTATTTTGGTTGATGGGAAGCGACCAATGGAGGTCTATTGCGCGATGGGAACGCGCTCATCACTTCGCTAGCCTGTTAAAAATTATCGTCTACAGCCGTAAATCTGAAGCCTCATTTGTGCAGAGTTTCGAGTCTACACTGCTTAACACTTTACAGCACCCAGCTTCCGCAACTGCTATACGTGGGCAGCTTGTCGAGGGCAAAAACAGCCCTTGGCTACACCCCGCTGTTGCCAGTCACATCAAAAAAAATTGTCTCTACCTCAAGTCGCCTCTTGATTAAATCCCGATTCACTCGTCTAGTAGACCTATTAAATATCCTATGAAAAAAATCGCCTTATTTGCAGCCTCTGCTCTGACAGTATCACAGCTGATAGCCCAAGATGCTGCAGTTAGTCCTATTGCTAGTTCAGCCAAGAACGTACCCAATAAGCGATACCATGACGCGATCAACGCCTTCAGTAATTTACCTGAAAAGACACGCATTACT
>NZ_JBDOPO010000278.1:0-3427 GCF_039830215.1 Rubritalea sp.
AAAAGTGACACAAATTACCACCATCTGTGCTGCATAGCGCTTGCAGCATTGATCCAACAGTTAGTCGTGAACCATATCTTTATGTTAGCAGTTGTGAGTGTCAAAAGAGCTCTGAGCTACGAGAAGGTGAGTGAAGTGATAAGTCAGCAACTAGGCACACTGACTCTGAGTAGCTTAGGAGCTCCATTGACCCTAGAAGAACGGCATATTTGGATGGATAAAAGATATCGTAAATCACTCCATGAGAGACTCTTAACCATTAAGTGAACGCGTATGATCTGCGGCCACTCGCCGCCCACAAAGTGACCCCGCTAGCCAGCCCACCCATGGCCAACGGGAGGGAATTTTTTCCTTGGCTACTACGCACGCTACTGCCGTTGTCTGTTCTCTGTGGTTCACAACCTCTATGCGATTGGCTGCACCCCTCAAACATCGAATAGACGGCGTGCGCAAGGTTTTCTGGGACATCCTGAAAATGCTCACAAAAACGCTAGTGCTCCTTTTCACGTAACCACTGCTGTCCGTACGCAAAAAATCAAGGTAAGCTTTGGGTCTACGACTTGAAGGGTTTCGTAGTTCCTGAGTAAATAGCCCCCCGCTTAGTGGAATGAAATTATAATTTTACAGTTCAGAGCTTTATGGCATTGTTATTGCTGTGGCAGCTTACAGTTTAATTTTCCCCCACCAATTGTTCAATAAACATCCCTTGTTTGAGGGCGGTAGAAAGTGCTTCCTGGTTGACTCTAAGTGGCTATACGAAGGCAAGGGTGAGTGGGCGATAAGGCCTCACCGTCATCGCGCACTATTGTTAAAGTCGGCAGTACTATCTTTCGTCTCGACTCAGTTGGCGGAAGGTCAAGAGCTGGTCAGGGTGATGAACCTTGAAGAACTCCCAACTGATGCAACATGTTTTTTTGTCTGCCGATTATATGATAACTTACTCGAAAGGGAATTACAGGAGTTCTGCGAAGAGCGTGGACTTGAGTTACGCTGGCAAGATTCCCCAAGCTTTGTGACTCCTTACGATTGGGGTACGCAATTCTTCTCATCAAGAAAAAAGCCTTTTATGAAGACTTTTTATGAGGCTCAGCGCAAGCGTATGAACTTACTTTTGGAGCCGAATGGCACACCAACCGGTGGTAAGTGGAGCTTTGATGACGCCAATCGTAAAAAATTACCAAAGTCGATGCCTGTGCCAGAGGAACCGAGTATTAGTCATGGACTTGAAGACCAAGTTTATATAGCTGCGGCTCGCGATGAATTGGCAGTATCTGGACTCTGGGAAAACTGTTCTGGAGAATGCGAATCTTTGCGCTACCCAATCACTCACGCTGGTGCCGCTACATGGCTTGAATCTTTTCTAGAAGAGCGTTTCGTTGGCTTTGGATCATACGAAGACGCGCTCAGTACTAGAGGAGTATTCCTCTACCATAGCGTATTGAGCCCAATGCTTAATATTGGTTTGCTCGTCCCAAGTCAGGTGGTCGCACGTGTGCTTTCATTTGCGTCAAACAAAAACATTCCTCTCAATGATCTTGAGGGTTTTATTAGACAAGTGGTGGGCTGGCGGGAATTCACAGCTTTAATGTATGAGTGCCATGGGCGCTGGATGCGCCAACAAAATTTTTGGGGTTTCGAAGAAGATATTCCACCTTCAATATGGCAGGCAAGCACTGGATTGGAACCGCTGGATATGGTGATTCGAAAAGTACAGACAGAGGGTTATGCGCATCATATTGAGCGACTCATGTTACTGGGTAGTTTTTTTATGATGATGCGAATCAAGCCAGACGCAGTCTATGCATGGTTCATGGAAATGTTTATTGATGCATACGACTGGGTTATGGTGCCGAATGTGTATGGGATGAGTCAGTTCGCCAGTGGAGAGTTTATGGTTACTAAACCGTATTTGTCCGGATCAAATTATTTGAAGAAAATGTCAGATTACAAGAACGGCTCATGGAATGCTGTATGGGATGCTCTATTTTGGAGTTTCCTTGACGATAATCGCAGTTTTTTTGCTGGAAACTATCGCATGAAAATGATGCTGGGACATCTAGAGCGAATGGGTGAGGATAAGCTGGCTGAGCACCATGCAAGAGCCAAGGCATTTCGAGCAAAGATGCGAAATGGAGAGAGATGGAATGAAGAGACTTTATTTTAGCTTTTAGTTGTATGCATCTGGTTTGGTTTAAGCGTGATCTTAGGGTAAGGGACCATCGTGGACTACACGAGGTTGGACATCTTTGTAGTAACGGGGAGAAAATGCTCGGCGTATATATATATGAGCCGATTATCTACGAAGCTCCAGAGTTTGACGTGAGCCACTTATACTTTATCAATGATTGCCTAATAGAACTTCGTAAAAACATTGAGAAAATCGGAGGGCAATTACTCATCTTACGGGGAGAGGTAGTGAAGGTGTTTGAGCAAATTCACAATCATTTTGGAATCACTAAGCTTTGGTCGCATGAAGAAAATGGAAATGCTACCACCTATGAGCGGGACCTTCGCGTCGCCGAGTGGGCGAATCTCAAATATATTGAATGGAGCGAGTTCCACCAAAACGGGGTGGTTCGTAATTTGAAAAGCCGAGATGGATGGGCGGAGCAGTGGAATCAACGAATGCAGGAAGATGTCTTAGCCACCCCTACTACCCTAAGTTCTCCACATAGCAATTTTTTGGGTCAACCGCTACTCGCGCAAGATATTGGACTAATGGACCGTCCAATGGAAGGGCGGCAGCTTGGTGGTGAGGACCAGGCTCACAAAACAATGGATAGTTTTCTGAGGGTGAGAGGAATGAATTACCGCACTGAAATGAGCAGCCCCGTAACTGGTTTCGATGCTTGTAGTCGTATGAGTCCATATTTGAGCTATGGGTCAATTTCGGTGAAACAAGCCTATCAAATTGCCCATAAATTTTACGCCAGTATCAATAAGCATACGGTAGCGAAAGGTTCTGTAACTAGATGGAAGCAAAGTATTCGATCCTACATGTCGCGCCTCAGGTGGCATTGTCACTTCATGCAAAAGCTCGAAGATCAGTGGGACATTGATCAAATAAATATTGCTCGATCCTGTGATGGGCTGCGAGGCGATAATCTAGAATTATTGGAAGCTTGGTCTGATGGACGGACTGGTTATCCAATGGTGGACGCTTGCATGCGTGCTCTTAAAGCTACTGGATGGCTCAACTTCAGGATGCGAGCTATGGTAATGTCATTTGCTAGCTATCATTTGTGGCTCGATTGGCGTCAAACGGGTCTGGTACTCGCACGGTATTTTGTGGATTATGAACCAGGAATTCATTGGAGCCAGGTTCAGATGCAAAGTGGCACCACTGGAATAAACAGTGTGCGTGTTTACAGTCCGATCAAGCAGGTTGCCGCCGCAAACACACACACACACACACACACAAACAAAC